>JBIPON010000151.1:0-4516 GCA_044379065.1 Polynucleobacter sp.
TGGGTAAAGACAATTTGCACCACGGGTAACTTTTCAGTGGGGTGCATGCCGACTGGAATACCGCGGCCATCATCCTCAATGCTGACGCTGCCATCGGCATGCAAGGTCACCATGATTTGCTTACCAAAGCCCCCTAGAGCCTCATCGGATGCGTTATCCAGCACTTCCTGGATGATGTGGAGGGGGTTATCGGTCCTGGTGTACATCCCAGGGCGCTGACGGACGGGCTCAAGTCCTTTGAGAACTTGAATCGACGATTCGCTGTATTCGGAGGTTTTACGGGTTGCCATGCGCAGAAATTGTAGCCATGTCTGGGATTGGCTTCTTTTTTTACCGCTGCACGGGCTTTGCTTGCGCATTTTGAGGCACTCTTTGACCCTTACGCGCGATTATTTGCCCATTCATGCCAAAATTGGATCATGGGTGCACTTAGTCATATTCGGGTTTTAGACCTTAGCCGGGTTCTTGCGGGCCCGTGGTGCGCGCAAAATTTAGCCGATTTAGGCGCGGATGTCATTAAAGTCGAGCGCCCAGATGTCGGCGACGATACCCGCCACTGGGGGCCTCCATTTGCGCAAAATCCACAAGGTGAAGATACGGCAGAAGCCGCTTATTTCATATCGATCAATCGCAACAAACGCTCGATTACCGTCGACATCAGCACGCCGGAGGGTCAAGACATCATTCGCAAATTAGCCTGCGAATCCGATGTCATCATTGAAAACTACAAGGTGGGCCAGTTAAAAAAATACGGGCTGGATTACGATAGCCTCACCTTACTAAAACCCGATCTGATTTATTGCTCCGTCACTGGCTTTGGTCAAACTGGCCCCTACGCGCAGCGCCCTGGCTATGACTTCATTATTCAAGGCTTAGGCGGCTTTATGAGCGTGACGGGTGAGGCCGACGATTTACCTGGCGGTGGACCGCAAAAAGCGGGGGTTGCGATTGTCGATTTATTTACTGGCATGTATGCCAGCTCAGCCATTCTGGCCGCCGTGATTCACCGTGACCGCACTGGTCTTGGCCAATACATCGACATGGCTTTGCTCGATACCCAAATTGCGGTCATGGCCAACATCTCAAGCAATTATTTGTGTACCGGAACTGCGCCGCGACGCTGGGGTAATGCCCACCCCAATATTGTTCCGTATCAAACTTTCCCTACCTCCGATGGCTGGATGATCATCGCCGTTGGTAATGACAGTCAGTTTCGTCAGTTTGTAAAGGCAGGCGGGCAAGAACAACTGGCAGACGATGCACGCTTTGCCGATAATCCATCGCGTGTTGCGCACCGCTCTATTTTGGTTCCGTTGCTTACAGAGATGACGAAGACCAAAACCAAGAACGATTGGATTGCCACTCTAGAAAAAGTCAACGTGCCCTGCGGACCAATCAATGATTTGAAAGAAGTATTTGCAAATGAGCAAGTGGTCTCGCGTCAGGTTGAATTGCAAGTACCCCATCCCACTGCCGGCACCATGAAATTAGTTGCAAGCCCCATGAAGTTATCGGCAACCCCTGTAGAAGTTCGCATGGCACCACCGACATTGGGTCAGCATACTGACGAGGTATTGCGCGAACGCCTTGGCCTTAGTGCTGAGGCGATTTCAGTACTGCGCCAAAAGCAGGCAATCTAAGCCACCCATGGCAAGCGCCCAATCCAAAGCCTTTATCCCGCTCAAACACCTCCTCATTTATGGCGGCCTGTTAGTCACTATGTCGATGGGCATTCGGCATGGCTTTGGTTTATTTAACCTCCCCATTACTGCGACCAATGGCTGGGATCGCGAAACCTTTGCGCTGACGATTGCCCTGCAAAATTTAGTGTGGGGAGCGCTGCAACCAGTTACTGGCGCACTCGCCGATCGCTTTGGCGCTTTTCGTATCATGGTGGCTGGCGGCATTCTCTATGCCTTGGGTCTTATTGGCATGGGTCTATCGACCGATATTCTTCCGTTCACAGTGGCGGGCGGTCTCTTAATTGGCTTAGCGCAAACCGCTACTACCTACAGCGTTGTCTATGGAATTTTGGGCCGTAACGTGGCCGCTGAGAAACGGGTTTGGGCAATGGGGGTTGCGGCGGCGGCGGGCTCTTTTGGTCAGTTCCTCATGATTCCAGTGGAGCAAGGCCTCATTACCCACTTTGGCGCAAGCGATGCATTGCTGCTGCTGGGTTTAATGGCGACCTTGATGTTGCCCATTGCCTTTAAGCTAAAAGAGCCCGCAGGATCAGGCCATTTGCATCTAGGCAATCAAACGATTGCGGAGGCGCTGGGCGAAGCTATGCACAACCGCAGCTTTCAGTTGCTGACATTAGGTTATTTTGTCTGTGGCTTTCAGGTGGTATTTATATCGGTGCACTTAGCGCCATATTTAAGCGATCTCTCTAAAGCGGTCCCGTCGGTTGGCTCTCCCGCAGTTGCGAGTACAGCACTCGCCTTGATTGGCCTTTTTAATGTGTTTGGTACTTTTTATGCGGGCGTTTTAGGTCAGCGCTTTCCAAAACGGTATTTACTGTCCGGCATCTATGCGAGCCGCGCCATTGCTATTGCCCTCTTTGTCTTTATGCCGATCACGCCACTTTCAACCTATGTTTTTGCAGCTGTGATGGGATTTCTGTGGCTCTCGACCGTTCCCCTGACCAATGCCATCGTGGCACAGATTTTTGGCGTTAAGTACTTAAGCATGCTCTCTGGCGTAGTGTTCTTTTCACACCAATTAGGGAGTTTTTGTGGCGCCTATTTGGGCGGCCTTTTGTATGATCGCAGCGGCACCTATGATGTGGTGTGGATGATTGCGATTGTGCTGGGCATTTTTGCTGCCCTCATTAACCTACCGATTCAAGAGCGCGCCCTTGGGCGACTGCAGTCGACCTAAATCAGCTTGCGTATCAACACAGTCTGTCTGAGTACAATTCAGTATGCGCACCCTTTTTAGCACGGCAATCCGTAAGCCCCTGTGGCAGCGTTTTGCCGTGTGGCTTTTATGCGGCCTTGTTTTAAGCTTGACCTTTATGGCTTACTTTGCACCCGACCTCATGATTGCATTAAGCAATACTGTTTGGGCGCTGTGCGGCTTTTAAATACAAATGATTGAATCGCATTACTCGCCGTAGCACAATGGATAGTGCACATGCCTCCTAAGCGTGGGATACAGGTTCGATTCCTGTCGGCGGGACCATCATCTTGACACTTCACCACAAGCGCCTCTTTTTTTATTTCTTAAATGATTTAAAAAGTCAATCGGATTATTTACTAAAAAGTTATCCACAGCGAATGTGGATAAATTGCAGAAAGTGTTGCTAAGTATTGAATTTTTATAGGCCGATCTAGATTGCTTAAAAAATAAGCAGCGTTTATTCGGTAGTTTTTTGTTTTGTTTCACCATTGACTTTTGTTTTTTTAATCCCATTCATTCCTGATTTTTGATAAATGCAATGCCAATTCGTGGATTAAAAAAGCAAATGTATTTCAATTCCTAGTTGCGCGCAGATTGCTTTCTCGTACACTCGAATGCATGAATGCAATTACGCCTAGCACCCTCGCCGCCCTCGAAGAATTGCTCCAAAACACGGCACGCTCGGTTCCATCGGAATACGTGCCCATTTTTCTTGCCATTCCATCGGGCAATCAGCTCGGCCAAACCGTGGGCCATCTTCACTCGGATTTTTTTTCTTTTTTAAAGGAATCCCTGACCACGAGCCCAATTGATGGAGTTCGCATCGAGCCTCATCGCATGCTACTCGATGGTCGTCGCCCTAATTTACTGAGCCAAACCATGTTGACCTTAGCCGATCGGATGCGAAAAGGGGGGTTTATTCCAGGCTGGCGTAACGAAGAATTTGCCTTTATCGATGCGCAGGGGCATGCCTTGTTTCAGCTGGAACGGGCTGCTTTTCGTACCTTTGGACTCAAGAGCATGGCCAGCCACATCAATGGTTTCACGGAAAATGGCCAAATTTGGCTGGGGCGCCGCAGTGAAAACAAGCAAATTGACCCTGGAAAACTAGATAACGTGAGTGCTGGCGGCGTTTCGGCGGATGAAACCCCTTGGGTTTGCGCTTCCCGAGAACTGTGGGAGGAAGCCGGCATCCCCAAAGCCATTGCGAGGGAGATTCAGCCTGCGGGCTGCATTGAGATGCGCAGACCCACCCCGCCCTTGGGATTCCATGCCGAATCGCTATTTATTTACGATTTATTGCTCCCAAGCAACTTGCTACCCACCAACCGGGATGGGGAGGTCGCTGGCTTTATTGCCGTTTCCTACGGTGAAGCGGCTGCCCGTATCTTGGCCGATGAATTCACTGCCGATGCCGCCCTGGTCACCGCTGATTTCATTTTGCGGCGCAGCATTACCTAAGTTTGATTCAGGTCAGGACACTGGCCGCCGAATCATGGTTAAATGCATACAAGGATGAAACAGGGGTGCCCTCCGTAATTGGTGGCGCTGAGAAAGACCCTATTACCCGATCCAGATAATGCTGGCGTGGGGAGTGTCATCAAAACCGGTACCC
>JBIPON010000152.1:0-4496 GCA_044379065.1 Polynucleobacter sp.
GCTGCTAAAAAAGTAGCAAAGAAGAAGCCTGCTGCTAAAAAAGCTGCTGCTAAGAAGCCTGCTGCAAAGAAAGTAGCAAAGAAGAAGCCTGCTGCTAAAAAAGTAGCAAAGAAGAAGCCTGCTGCTAAAAAAGCTGCTGCTAAGAAGCCTGCTGCTAAAAAAGCTGCAAAGCGCAAGCCTGCTGCAAAAAAAAAGTAAGTAAGCCTGCTGCCAAGAAGAAAGCGGGCTCTGCTGTAAAAAAGCCCGCGGCTAAGAAGCCTGCTGCTCCTACGCAAACTGCGTTGAATCCAGCTGCTGCTTGGCCTTTCCCAACCGGCACACGCCCATAAGCGAAAGCTTGTAGGTCAGGTAGTAATGAAATGGGGTCCCTCGGGACCCCATTTTTATGCTCAATATCAAGCGCCGCAATTAGCGCGCTTGTTATCGGCTTAAGTCGCTTTAAAACCCAAATCCAAACGCAGTTTTAAATTGATCTTTAATCTGATCCAGGCTCAATAGGTGGTTTTGTGGACCTTGATGAGCAATTTTGATCGAGCCCATTAGGCTGGCAAGGCGACCAGTTGTCTCCCAGTCCATGCCATTTTCCAGGCCAAACAGAAGTCCACCCCGAAAGGCGTCGCCACAACCGGTTGGATCAATCAGCTGAGCGGCTTTGACCGGAGGAATGGCAATCGATTTACCGCCCGCATAAATCTGGGCACCTTCTGCGCCTTTGGTAACGATCAGCGCTTTGACGCGCTCACCCAATTGCGCAAGCGTTAAGCCAGTCCGCTTGGAGAGCATTTCACCCTCGTAGTCATTGACTGCTAGGTAGCTTGCTAGTTCAGTGAGTTCTAAAAGCTCAGGACCATCGAACATGGGTAAACCCTGACCTGGATCAAAAATGAAAGGAATTTGCGCCTCTGCCAGTTGATGGCAATGTTCCCACATGCCAGCACGACCATCGGGCGCAACAATCGCTAAGGTAACAGGCGCGGTTTTCTTCTGAGCTCGCGCAGCTGTGACGTTGCTGACCTCATTCAGGTGCGATTCATTCATGGCGCCAGGATGAAAGGCAGTAATCTGATTATTCGAGAGATCGGTGGTGATCATTGCTTGTGCAGTAAATGCACCCTCCAAGGTTCGAATGTGGCTTGCATCAATTTTCAAGTCCCTGAGGCGATCAAGGTAGGGCGCAGCGTCGCCCCCTACCGTTGCCATGATCACCGGATCACCACCAAGCAACTTGAGGTTGTAGGCAATGTTGCCAGCACAGCCACCGAATTCGCGGCGCATGCTCGGTACTAAAAAGGCAACATTCAGAATATGAATTTGGTCTGGCAGGATTTGATCCTGAAAGCGGCCTTCAAAGTTCATGATGGTGTCGTAGGCGATGGAACCGCAAATAAGGCTAGCCATAAAGTACTTTCGTAATGATTAAGGGGTTAGGGATAAAAAAGCCGCACACGATACCCGGCAGCATTGCTGGGTACTTGCAGGGAAATGAGGGCGCGGATACTTTCCCCGCCGGGCGATCCGTCGCGAGCAAAGTGCACATGGGATTCGCGCCACGATGCCGGCAACCACTCTTCTGGCGCAAACACAATCAATTGCACGGTAGATTCATCGGTATCGGTGAGGGTTAACTCCAAATGCGGGAGAGCAATTGGCATCATTAATCGATTTTGTATCTCAACTTCGAGCACGGATGGATTTGCAGGCGTTTTAGAGGCTTGCTGTGCGGTTTGCATGCCAAGTGCGCTCAAACTAATCTTCCATGCAGAAAAATCGCGTATAGCCCCTTCTGAACAGCCAAATGACTCGCACAATAGTTGATCTATGCGCAGTAATGCAGTGAATGTTTGCAAACGGAAAGCCGATGGCGTCTGATCTACTCGTGGGGAAGCAAATGGCAATAAGCGATCGCGAGTAATGTGGATAGCGGCAAGGCTAAGGGCACATACCAGAATAAAAATCAGCGCCAACTTGGAGAGCCGGGCAAAAGCCATACCCGTCTTGTTTGCGGACGAACTAGGGGCGCCCGCTAGATCAAGATTGTTTTTTTTTACTTCAACCTCGCCCAATGGCCGACCCTGAGAGGAATCCTCTAATTTGCCAGAAAGGCAAACCCAACCATCACTTTCTTTCCAGACGGAGAGCGTCAGCCACTCGCTATAGGTGGCAATCACTTCATCGGCCTGACGGCTCAGCACTCCAGAGAGTACGATCTGACCACCGGGGCGGATGCGCTGCACTAAAGCCGGCGCTAAGACTTGCAAGGGGTTTGCCAAAATATTGGCCATGACAATGTCATAGCGGGCATCTGCACCCAGCATTGGCACTGCATCGTCAGGTAAAGCAAAGGAGATATCAACCCCATTTATTTCAGCATTGCTGCGCGCAGCCACCATAGCTTGGGGATCAATGTCGGTGCCTACTACGGGATTGCAGCCTAATTTTTTGGCGGCAATGGCCAAAATGCCCGAGCCACAGCCGTAATCGAGCAGACTTCTATTCTGTAGATGGCTTTGTTGCTCGAGCCACAAGAGGCAAAGGTGGGTAGTGGGGTGACTGCCGGTTCCAAATGCCAACCCTGGATCGACTGCTAAACAAATAGCATTTGGATCGGTGGGGGTTTCGTGCCAAGAGGGCACTACCCATATGCGCTCGCCAATTTGAATCGGTGCAAATTGGCTTTGCGTTAAACGGACCCAATCTTGTTCGGCTACGATTTTTTCTTCAGGGCGCGTTAGGGTAAAGCCGACATCGCTTAAGGATTGCAAAAGCTCTGGAATGAAGCTGGCATCATCGGAATGATCTACGTCGGGATTAAAGAGGGCAGTGACGGTCGAGCGATCCCATGCTTGAACTTCGGGAGAAAGTCCGGGCTCGCCGTAAAGGGGGTTTTCATCATAGCCGCCGGCAGCTGCATCTTCCACGGTAATCGATAGGGCGCCGAGCTCCATCAGAGCATCACCCAAGGGTTCAGCTATCTCAGCATGAACCGTAAAAATCAGTTCACGGTACGGCATGGCCCTGCGCTTTCAAGAAAAACTACCCCTTCACTCGGCTGGCGGCTTGCTCTTCCAGGCGATGTTCGAGGTAATGAATGCTAGTGCCACCTTCTTCAAAATTGGGGTCGAGCATGAGCTCACGATGCAAGGGAATATTGGTGGTGATGCCATCGATGACGATTTCCGAGAGGGCGATGCGCATGCGACGGATTGCCTGTTCGCGGGTTTTGCCATAGGAAATCAATTTACCAATCATCGAATCGTAGTTGGGCGGCACCATATAGCCACCATAAGCATGGGAGTCAACCCGAATACCAGGGCCGCCTGGCATATGCCATGACAGAATGCGGCCTGGACTAGGCGTAAATTTGAAGGGATCTTCGGCATTAATGCGGCATTCGATGGCATGCCCTTGAAACACGATGTCTTTTTGGCGGAACCCGAGCTTCAGTCCCGCTGCAATTCGAATTTGCTCTTGCACAATATCGACGCCGGTAATCATTTCGGTGACGGGGTGCTCGACTTGAACGCGAGTATTCATCTCAATGAAGAAAAACTCGCCACCTTCGTAGAGGAACTCAAAGGTGCCTGCGCCACGGTAGCCCATTTTGCGACAGGCTTCCGCGCAGCGCTCACCGATTTTGGCAATCGCACGGCGATCAATGCCCGGAGCAGGAGCCTCTTCAATAATCTTTTGGTGGCGACGTTGCATTGAGCAGTCGCGTTCACCGAGCCAGACGGCATTGCCGTGGGTATCGGCCAGAACCTGAATTTCCACATGGCGGGGCTTTTCTAGGAACTTCTCCATGTAAACCTCGGGATTGCCGAAAGCACGGCCTGCTTCTTCCCGCGTCATATTGACTGCATTTACTAAGGCGGCTTCGGTGTGGACTACGCGCATACCGCGACCACCACCACCACCGGCTGCCTTGATGATGACGGGGTAACCCACTTTCTTGGCAATCGCAATAATCTCTTTCGGATTGTCTGGCAGTGCACCGTCGGATCCGGGAACACAAGGCACCCCGGCTTTGATCATGGCGCGCTTCGCAGATACTTTGTCGCCCATCAGGCGAATGGTTTCTGGACGGGGACCAATAAATGCAAAACCTGATTTTTCAACCCGCTCCGCAAAATCGGCATTCTCGGATAAAAAACCATAGCCTGGATGAATGGCTTCGGCATCGGTGACTTCCGCTGCAGAGATGATGGCTGGCATATTGAGGTAGCTCAGCGGCGAAGGCGCAGGCCCAATGCACACCGCCTCATCAGCGAGTTTGACGTATTTGGCTTCTTTATCGGCAACGGAATACACCACCACCGTTTTAATGCCGAGTTCGCGGCACGCGCGCTGGATGCGAAGAGCGATTTCTCCTCGGTTGGCAATCAGAATCTTATCGAACATGGGGCCTTGGCTTGAAAGAATGTGGAGAAATTAGGCAATCACAAACAAAGGTTGATCGTATTCAACGCCCTGACCGTTCTCACACAAAATTTGTTTAA
>JBIPON010000028.1:0-13659 GCA_044379065.1 Polynucleobacter sp.
TGCCTGGTTAACGCGCCTCTTTGGCGAAATTGGATACGTCGACGTTTATCGCAAACTCGAACCCGATACAACCGATGCCTGCTACACCTGGTGGAGTCAACGGGGCCAAGCCTACACCAAGAACGTTGGGTGGCGGATTGATTACCAAATCGCGACTGAAAAGATTGCGGCATCAGCAAAAACGACTTCCATCTACAAGCAAGAGCGCTTCTCTGATCATGCGCCCTTAATCGTGGACTATGACTGGTCGATTTAGTCGACTGCGATTGCGGCCGACTCCGGTTTTTTGAATTGCACTAGGTTGAAATGAATCAACAGCCAAATTAGCAAGAGTACCGGCACACCAATAATGGCGGTGCTAATAAAAAAGATGGGGTATCCAAAGGCATCTACAAATACGCCAGAAAACCCGGCCAACCACTTCGGCGCCAAGAGCATCATGGAGCTAAACAAGGCATATTGCGTCGCTGAATACTGGATATTCGTTAATGAGGATAAAAATGCAATAAAGGCTGCAGTCGCAATTCCAGAGCTGAGGTTGTCTGCAGAAATAACCCAAACCAATCCGGTCAAGTCATGGCCTTGGGTCGCAAGCCAAGCAAAGAGTAAATTGCTGACGGCAGATAAAATGGCTCCCAAAAACAAAATGCGCATTACCCCAAACCGGAGAGCCAACACGCCGCCAATAAAAGCGCCAAGCAAGGTCATGATCACGCCAAACACTTTGCTTACTGCAGCGACTTCATCTTTGGTGTACCCCATGTCGACATAAAATGGATTTGCCATAATCCCCATGACAATGTCACTAATCCGATAGATTGCAATTAGCCCCAGGATGGCAATCGCATGCCAACCGTAGCGGGTAATGAATTCAGAAAAAGGTTCAATAAGTGTTTGATGCAGCCATGCTGTTGCATTGCGAGCCTTAGCCAACTCAATGCGTGCCGGCTCCTTACTCAGGAGGGTAGTAATGACGCCAACGGCAATCGAACAGGCCATGACCACATAAGCAAATTGCCACGCACTGGCATCGTAGCCCGCACCTGTCTCAACTCGAGCCGCCAACCACAGCACCCCCGCACCCGACCAAATCAAGGCAAGACGATATCCCGTTTGATACGTTGCGGCTAATGCGGCTTGTCGATCGCTGTCGGCCGACTCAATCCGAAACGCATCTAGCGCAATGTCTTGCGTCGCCGAACCAAACGCTACCAGCAAGGCACACCACACCACAGGGGTAATCGCAAGCTTGGGGTCTAAGCTAGCCATGCCCAATAAACCAAGAACAATGATGGATTGGGCAAAGATCAACCAACTCCGACGCCGCCCCAACAATCGACCTAAAAACGGAATAGGTAGCCGATCCACCAAAGGGGCCCATAACCACTTGCCTGCATAGATCAAGCCAATCCAGGTGAGGTAACCAATGGTGCTGCGATCAATGCCCGCTTCTCGCAACCAAAAACTCAGTGTGCCTAAGACGAGTAGAAGCGGGAGTCCCGCAGAAAAACCCAAGAACAGCATCCGCAGGCAAGGCCATTCCAGGTATACCCGAAAATCACTCGCCCAAGAACGGATTGAATTAAGTGCCACGAATGCGATAAATGGCTAAGCTGCCCAGTAGATTGGCGGCCCAGGTGATTGGGCGGCCCTCGTGCAAAACAACGCGATCCAAGATGTCTAATCCCAATCGGTGCGCCAGCCCCTCAAAGTCAGCAATGGTTAAAACGCGCACATTGGGCGTATCAAACCAAGCGTACGGTAGGGACTTGGATACGGGCATGTGGCCCATTGCAACCGCGAGGCGATGCGACCAATGACCGAAATTCGGGAAGGAGATGACGCACTCTTTGCCGACGCGCACAATTTCAGAAAGAATTTTCTCAGTCTGGTGAATCGTTTGTACGGTTTGCGATAACACAACCGTATCAAAGCTTTTGTCTTCAAAGAGGGCTAAGCCTCCTTCCAAGTCCTGCTGAATTACATTGAGGCCTTTTTGCACGCAAGCCAATACTCTTTGGTCATCGATCTCAACGCCATAAGCATGGACCGGTTTTTGGGTTTGCAAAAAGGCTAAAAAGCTACCATCCCCACAGCCCAAGTCCAGCACTTGGCTTTGCGGCGCAACCCAATTGGCGATCGCGGCAAAGTCAGCGCGCATCATGGCAACACCTCAGCAATCTTTTTGAAATAAGCGCGCACTAAATTATGGTACCGGGCATCGTCCAACAAAAATGCATCGTGCCCATGCGGCGCATCAATCTCGGCATACGATACCTCACGCTTATTGCTCAGCAGGGCCTCAACAATTTCTCTGCTGCGATTGGGTGGAAAGCGCCAATCGGTTGAAAAACTGATAATCAAAAACTGAGCCTGCACTTCAGCCAGGGCACGACTCAAACTACCGCCATAGCGCCGCGCAGGGTCAAAATAATCTAAGGCACGCGTGATGAGAAGATAGGTGTTGGCATCAAAGTAGCTCGAAAACTTGTCGCCTTGATAGCGCAAGTAACTCTCAACCTCAAACTCCACATCAAAACTAAAGCGGTACTCATCGGGCGCGCCGGCAGGGCGTTGCAACTCCCGCCCAAACTTTTCAGCCATGTCATCGTCTGATAAATAAGTAATGTGGCCAACCATACGGGCCAAGCGCAAACCACTTTTGGGCACCACGCCATGGGCGTAGTAGTTGCCTCCATGAAAGTCGGGGTCCGACAAGATGGCATTGCGTGCCACTTCGTTAAACGCAATATTTTGGGCGCTCAACTTGGGGGTCGATGCAATCACGATGCAGTGCGCTAAGCGCTTAGGAAACTGAATCGCCCATGCCATTGCCTGCATACCCCCCAAGCTGCCGCCCATGACGGCAGCAAAGCGCCGAATGCCTAATTTATCGGCCAGTCTTGCTTGGGTATTGACCCAATCTTCCACCGTCACCACCGGAAAATCAGCCCCATACGGCTTGCCTGTATCCGGGTTCACGCTCATGGGTCCCGTGGAGCCGAAGCACGAACCCAGATTGTTAACGCCGATCACAAAAAAACGATTGGTATCGACTGGCTTTCCTGGCCCAATCATGTTGTCCCACCAGCCGATGTCGGATGGCTTATCTGGATCGGGTCCGGCTACGT
Organism: Polynucleobacter sp.; assembly: GCA_044379065.1. GTDB lineage: Bacteria > Pseudomonadota > Gammaproteobacteria > Burkholderiales > Burkholderiaceae > Polynucleobacter. The sequence continues at coordinate 3,132 of JBIPON010000028.1, forward strand.
GATGCGATGCATTAAGCGCATGGCAAATCAAAATGGCATTGCTCTTATCGCTATTGAGCTTGCCGTAGGTTTCAATGACTAGGTTGTAATTACTGAGAATCGCTCCACTTTGTAAGGGTAGGGATTCTGCAAAATGGATGGTATTTCGTGAGAGATGGAGATCACTCATTCTGCAAGCAAGATACGAAGGCTAATCTCGGATGCCTCAGTTGGCAACTTTTTAAAACCGCTTCGCGCAAAGCGATGCCAGCGGCCCAGTACAAAACTCATTAATAGGGCAGCACGAATCGCAACGTCATCTTGGCCTGGATTTCCTGGCGCACTACCTTGTGACTGCCCGATACGCAGGGATTGTTTGAGGGATGCCTCTACTCGGTCAAGCACTTGAGAAATACGATCTTGCAGGCGATCATCCTCTTGCAGCAAGGCATCGCCTAATAACACCCGCGTCATGCCTGGATTTTTTTCGGCGAATACCAAGAGCATTTGCAGAATGCCGCGCGTCTGCGCCAGTCCTGATTCTTCTTTTTGATTGATCTGGTTAATTAAGCCAAACACAGTCTGCTCGATAAACGCAATCAAGCCCTCAAACATCTGAGCCTTGCTTGCAAAGTGGCGATACAGCGCAGCCTCAGAAACATCAATTTTCGCTGCCAATGCAGCAGTGGTTACACGCTCACCTCGCGGGTTTTGTAGCATCTCCGCCAGTACTTGCAAAATTTGTAAGCGACGCTCACCCGGACGCGGACGCTTGCGCGTCTTTTCCTCTGCTGGCGCTGATGCGCTCACATCGTCGTTGGGTGCTTGTGTGCTCATGACTGGTTAATGTACCACTTACCGAGAACGAATCATCGTACCAAAGGCTTGCTCTGTCAGAATTTCCAAGAGGAGCGAGTGCTCGATGCGGCCATCAATAATATGTACGGAGTTCACGCCGCTCTTGGCGGCATCTAAAGCCGATGAAATCTTCGGCAGCATTCCGCCTGAAATGGTCCCATCGGCAAATAAAGCATCGATTTCGCGGGCAGTCAAATCAGTTAACAAATTACCGCTTTTATCCATGACGCCGGGAATGTTCGTCATCATGACCAATTTTTCAGCGCCCAGTATTTCTGCCATTTTGCCAGCCACGAGGTCTGCATTGATATTGAATGCCTGACCCTGCGCACTAAAACCAATCGGCGATATCACAGGAATGAAGGCGTCGTCTTGCAGCGCCTTTACAACCGCAGGATTGATGGCCTCGATTTCGCCCACAAAACCCAAATCTATGGTTGCGCCTGCCTTTTTTTCGTCCGGAACCAACATCTTGCGCGCATGAATCAAACCGCCATCTTTACCAGTTAGGCCTACTGCCTGACCGCCAAAGTGATTAATCAACATCACGATGTCTTGCTGCACTTCGCCGCCCAGAACCCACTCCACTACTTCCATGGTTTCTTCATCCGTCACACGCATGCCTTGAATAAAGGTACCGGTCTTACCAATCTTTTTCAGCGCTTCATCAATCTGTGGCCCGCCGCCATGCACGACGACTGGATTCATGCCAACCAGCTTGAGCAAAATGACGTCACGCGCAAAACTTTCCTTCAGCCGCTCTTCCACCATGGCGTTCCCGCCGTACTTAATCACAATGGTCTTGCCGTGGTACTGCCGGATATACGGCAGCGCTTCTGCCAATATTTCCGCTTTCAATAAGGGGGAAATATCCGCAATCGTTGGCATTAGTTTAGTCATTCCGAAATAAGGACAATAAGGTATTAGTAGAAATTAATCGCCGAATAATTTTTGACGCAACTCACGGCGCTCTTGCGCTTCGAGCGATAAGTTGGCAGTAGGGCGCGCGATTAAGCGCGATAGGCCAATCGGCTCACCGGTCTCTTCGCACCAACCATACTCACCGGATTCAATGCGGGCCAACGCTTGCTCGACTTTTTTGAGCAACTTTCGCTCACGGTCGCGAGTGCGTAATTCGAGTGCATGCTCTTCTTCAATGGTGGCGCGATCGGCTGGATCGGGAACCAAAATATTCTCACGCAAGTGCTCGGTTGTTTCTGAAGCGTTCTTGAGTAAATCGTCTTTCAAGGTCACCAACTTTAAGCGAAAGAATGCGAGCTGGGCCTTATTCATATAGTCTTTTTCAGACATTTTGAGTAACTCTGCATCGGTCAGTGGAACTGCTTTTGAGGATGCCGTCGATTTGCTAGCCGTTTTCGTGCTAGCGCCCGCCGCTGCCTTAGGGCTCTTCGAGCTGGGTGTTTTTACCGTCATGTCATTCTTTCCATGGATTTGGAGCACTATTGCCCCATTCTGCCAAAGTTTTGCTGCTGTTCACTGCTTGTTTTACTGCCAATCTGTTACACCGAGCGCAATCAGCCCTGTGGCGGCGGATTGTACTACGCCAAACACCCTTCTAGTCCAGCCATTAGGGTATCTTTGGGTAAATCAATGCCAATAAAGACCATCCGGGTTTGCTTGGGCTCCGTGCCCCAAAGACCGGCCATATCGCTGCCCATCATTTGATGCACCCCCTGAAACACCACTTTTCGGTTGCTGCCTTTCACGTACAGAACCCCTTTATAGCGCAGCATCTTCTCACCAAAAACCTCCAAAATACCACCCAAGAAGTCTTCTAACTTATTGTGGTCAAAGGGGCGATCGCTCCTAAATACAAATGACTGAATGCGGTCCGTATGACCGTGGTGCGCATGATGTTGGTGAGCATCGTGGCTGTGATCGTGTCCGCAGGTGGCGTGATCATGGTCGTGGCTATGGTCATGCCCGCAATCGTCGTGATTGTGGTCTTCCTGTTCCAAAAAGTGGGGGTCAATGTCTAATTTCGCATTGAGATTGAATCCCTTTAAATCCAGCACTTCATTGAGTGGCACCACCCCTTTGGTGATCGCTTTTATTGGTGCACGGGGATTCATGTGCATGAGTCGTGCGCGCAATGCCGCGACCTCGGCATCCGTGACGAGGTCAGTCTTGGTAATAAAAATTTGGTCCGCAAAGCCGACTTGGCGCTGCGCTTCCTCATGCTCGCTCAGCTGCTGCTGACCGTGCTTGGCGTCCACCAGGGTCACAATCGCATCGAGCACATAGTGATCTGCGACGTCATCGTCCATAAAAAAGGTTTGGGCTACCGGACCAGGATTAGCAACCCCCGTGGTTTCGATCACCACCCGCTCGAACTGAATTTTCTTATCGCGGCGTTGCTCCCACAGCTGGTTAAGGGCCTCCACTAAATCGCCCCGAATCGTGCAACAAATACAACCATTGCTCATTTGCACAATTTGTTCTTGGCTCTCTTGAACCAAAATATCGTTATCGATATTCTCTTCGCCAAACTCGTTCTCAATCACAGCAATTTTTTTGCCGTGCTGCTCGGTCAAAATGTGCTTTAAAAGCGTGGTTTTGCCGCTTCCAAGGAAGCCAGTCAGAATGGTGACGGGAATTAATGCCATGATCGTGTTGCTTTCGCTATGTCGGATGCCGTTATATAAAGTCGATTTGCGCAAGTTAATGGGGACTAACCCATCATCTTACCGAGTTCCGCGAGGCTCTTGGCTTGGATTTACTTTGCCCGCCCCGCCTTCGCCCTAGGATGTGCTAAATCATAGGCTTGTGAGAGGTGCTGAAAATCCAAAGCAGTATAAATTTGGGTGCTGGCAATGCTGGCATGCCCCAGCATTTCCTGAACCGCCCGGAGGTCATGGGATGACTGCAGAACGTGGCTAGCGAAGCTATGTCGCATCATGTGTGGGTGGACATGGGTTGGTAAGCCGGCGCGGATCGCCAAGCTGCGCAAGCGTGCTTGAACAGTTCTTGGCGATAGGCGCGTGTTGCTGCCACTCAAAAACAGTGCTGGCGAAGCCTGTGCAGGCTGTAGCTGCTGTCGTATCTCTAACCATGCCCTAAGCGAGGTCATCGCCGCTGTTCCAACTGGAACGCTTCTGCGCTTGCCCCCTTTGCCTAGGACCGTCACCTCGGCTGAATCCCAATCCAACCAACCCGCAGATTCGTACGCACGATCCTGACTAGGGGCTGCGTCAATCCCTAAGAGCTCCGATAAGCGCAATCCAGATGAATACAGCAATTCAATGATGGCGGCATCGCGGACCGTTTCTAAACCCGGATTAGCCTTGGCCTCGAGGATCGCTTGATTAATTAATGCCAGTGCTTGCTCAACCGACAAGGCTTTGGGTAGCGCCCGCGCCCGCTTTGGTGCCTTTACATCGTCTACGGGATTTGCTTTTAAAGTCGGCTGATCCTGCTTCTGGGATAGCCAGTCATACCAACCTCGCCACGCTGACAAGGTGCGCGCAATTGTCCTGGGTGATTTGCCTTTAGAGTGCAGGCGAGCTGCCCAGCGACGAATATGGCCATTCGTAACTGCAGTTAAATCTAAACCGTCCTCCTGAGCCGACTGGTACAGCTCAGATAAATCAGCTTGGTAGGCCTTAATGGTGTGCGGCGAAAGTTGCCGCAATACATGCAGCTCGTGCAAATACGTCTGCACTTGGGGGTGCAGCTCAGCCGACGGGGGCTTCATAGGCTCCGACTCGGTCTAGGGCGGCCGCAGTGAGCTGCGCAATCTGCTGCAGATAAAACGCGCCCATGTCCAAAGTAAAACGAGTTGCGTCGTAACTTGCTAAGAGCAATACAGCAGGCGGATGGCCCTGCAAAGGCAAACCAATCACCACCATGCTTTGCCATGCGGCATCAAATGGAAGTGCCTGCGATAGTAGATCGATACTCGATTGGGGTAACTCGGCAATTGGGCCGCACAAGGGCTTTGCAACCCAAGGAGCATAGGCTGCATTAGGACTCAGAATACGCACTGCATCCACTTCAAATACCTCTGCAAGACCGGCCGTAACTGCAAGCTCGACATCCGCTTGATTACTCGCTTTCATTAGCATCAGCAACCAGGCCACCAGGCCTTGTTGGGTTTTATCGTTACGACTACCAAAATGCAGCATTTCGCTCAGGCGACGATTGAGTTCGGTGTTTTGATTGCGCAACAAGGACATCTGACGTTCTTGCAAGGAGATGGCGCGGTCTTCGTGAGGGTGCTTTAAACGGATCTCATTTAACAGCTCAGCATAGCGTTCAAAAAATCCCGGGGTTGCGCGGAGCCATTCTGCTACAAGCGCTTCTTGTTCTGCTTGGGTTGAATCCATCTCACTCATGCTTATTCCTAGCTCAGTTTTTTACGTAGCAATGCATTAACCTGTTGTGGATTTGCCTTGCCTTGTGAGGCCTTCATAACCTGCCCGACCAGTGCATTAAAGGCTTTTTCTTTACCAGCACGAAACTCATCAACAAATGCGCTGTTGGCCTGCATGACTTGATCTATCAGAGCCTCGAGCTCACCACTATCGCTAATTTGCTTGAGGCCTTTTGACCCAATAATCGAATCCACTGTGCTCTTAAGCTGACCCTCTAGCGCTTCTTTCCATAAGTCCGCAAAAATATCTTTCGCAATCTTATTGGAGATGGTTCCGTCGGCTACTCGACTAAGCAGTGGTGCTAAATGCGATGCCTTTAAAGGTGAGTCGGCTGCCGACATGCCAGCCCGGTTTAAAGTCGATGCAAAGTCACCGGTCATCCAGTTGGCTACTGCCTTTGCTAAGGGCTTGCCCAGTATGGTCAATAACTCTTCGAAGAGTGTTGCGGTAGCACGATCTTGCGTTAATAACTCGGTATCGTAGCGACTCAAACCAAATGCATCTTGCCACTCCTGCTTTAGCTGCGCTGGCAGGGCTGGCATAGTCGAACGAATCGACTCAACCCAGGCCTCATCAATCACCAGCGGCAATAAATCGGGGTCCGGAAAATAGCGGTAGTCTTGCGCGTCTTCTTTGCTGCGCATGCTGCGTGTCTCTTGCTTGTCGGGATCATACAAGCGCGTTTCTTGCACCACGGTGCCACCGTCTTCGATTAGCTCAATCTGCCGACGGACTTCGTATTGAATGGCCTCTTCCAAAAAGCGGAATGAGTTCAAGTTCTTAATTTCACAGCGGGTGCCAAAAGCCTCCTGCCCCAAGGGGCGCACCGATACGTTGGCATCGCAGCGAAAGGAGCCCTCTTGCATATTGCCATCGCATACCCCAAGCCACACCACTAGGCTATGTAAGGTTTTTGCATACGCCACTGCCTCTGCAGCGCTGCGCATCACTGGCTCAGTCACAATTTCCAACAGCGGTGTGCCAGCGCGATTTAAATCAATGCCACTGGAAGGCTCACCGTGCGGGCCAATAAAATCCTCATGCACGGACTTACCAGCATCCTCTTCTAAATGCGCGCGCGTTAACTCAATTACTTTGGTCGTATCGCCTACGACTATTTCTAAGTGACCGCCTAAGACGACTGGAATTTCGTACTGGCTAATTTGGTAGCCCTTTGGAAGGTCGGGATAAAAATAATTTTTTCGCGCAAAGATACTTACGGGCGCAATTGCCGCATCGATTGCCAAGCCAAATCGAATTGCATGTTCGACTGCTTGGCGATTCAAGACCGGCAGCACGCCAGGCAAAGCCAAGTCAACGGGACATGCTTGCGTGTTGACGCCCGCGCCAAACTGCGTGCTGGCGCCACTAAAAATTTTGGATACGGTACGCAGTTGCGTATGCGTCTCCAAACCAATCACGACCTCCCACTGCATTACAGCACCTCGCTGGGTTGGCGCAGGTGCCAATCGGTGGCCTGCTGAAACTGATGCGCTACTTGCAAGAGCCGCGCTTCTGAAAAATAATTTCCGATTAACTGCATCCCAATCGGCAAGTCTTGACTGAATCCACACGGCACGCTCATCGCTGGCAAGCCGGCGAGATTGGTAGACAAGGTATAAATATCAGCCAGATACATTTGCAGCGGATCGTTTGATTTTTCACCAAACTTCCAAGCAACGTCTGGCGTGACGGGACCCAGAATCAGGTCGCACTGCGCAAACGCAGTTTGAAAATCAGCAGCGATGATGCGACGAATACGCTGGGCTTGTAAATAGTAAGCGTCGTAGTAACCGTGCGACAAAACATAACTTCCAATTAAGATACGACGCTTGACTTCCGATCCAAATCCTTCGGTCCGTGATTTTTTATACATCTCTGATAAATCACGGTATGCATTTGTACGATGACCATAGCGAACGCCGTCGAAGCGACTTAAATTGCTCGACGCCTCGGCCGGGGCAAGCACGTAATAAACAGGTATCGAGAGTTTTGTTTTGGGCAGACTAACCTCAACTAAGGTTGCACCTAGCGCTTGTAGCTGGTTTGCGCCGTCACGCACTGACTTTGCGACTCCATCTGCCAGACCTTCGGAGAAAAATTCAATTGGCAAGCCCACGCGCAATCCAGCTAAAGGCTTTGCTGCGGTACCGGTATCCCATACTGTATTCAGATACCGGCCATAGTCCTCACCCGAATCGGCCAAGGATGTTGAATCCCGTGGATCATGGTGGGACATTGCGCTCAGCAATAGCGCGCAGTCTTCGGCGGTTTTACCAATCGGGCCTGCCTGGTCTAAGGATGATGCGTAGGCAATCATGCCGTAGCGGGATACCCGCCCGTAACTGGGCTTAATCCCGGTCAGGCCACACAAGGCGGCCGGCTGACGTATCGAACCACCGGTATCGGTGCCCGTTGCAATCGGAGCTAAGCCAGAGGCGACCGCAGCCGCAGAGCCGCCGGATGAGCCACCAGCCACACATGCTGGGTTCCATGGGTTCAGGACTGGGCCAAAGGCAGAATTTTCATTGGAAGAGCCCATCGCAAACTCATCCATATTGGCTTTACCCAAACAAACCATGCCTGCGCCATTTGGATTTTGCTCACTGGGTATGCCCAATCGCTCAACCACTGCTGCATCAAATGGGCTTTGGTAGCCGAGTAGCATCTTGGAGGCGGCAGTTGACTTCCAGCCGCGGGTGACAAAAACATCCTTATGCGCCAGGGGGATGCCGGTTAACTTACCGGCCTTGCCGGCAGCGCGAATGCGGTCAGCGCTTACGGCCTGTTCCATCGTTAACTCGGGATTGACGTCCAAGAAGGCATTCCAGCGCCCGCCGGCCTGAATACGAGCGAGGAAATGACTTGCCAGCTCAGTACTGGAGACCGCTTTGGCTTCCAGGGCCTTTGCCAGCATGGCTACCGATGACAGATGCCAGCTCATTCAATCACCCTCGGTACCAAAAAATAGCCATCTTGCTGGGCCGGGGCTGACTGCATATTCTGCTCTCGGTTGTTCGGCTCGGTCACCTGGTCCGGGCGCAGTGGCTGTGCCAAATCGCGCAAAAACAGAATCGGGTGCGCTAAAGGGGTGAAATTGCTGGTATCGACAGCCTGCATCTCCTCCACTAAGGAAAAAATAGCCTGCAAGTGGGGCAAAACAAGCTCTGCTTCTGCTTGGCTTAACTCCAGGCGGGAGAGGTGCGCTATGCGCTGAACATCGTCAAGTTTCATGGGGCGCTAGGGTATCATTGATCTGTAAATTCATTAACTCTACTATTTTCCCACTTCCATTATGTTTGGTTTTTTTCGCAACTATTTTTCAAACGACCTAGCGATTGACCTAGGTACTGCCAACACCTTAATTTACATGCGTGACCGGGGTATTGTGCTTGATGAGCCATCGGTGGTTGCAATTCGTCAAGAAGGCGGCCCAAATGGCAAAAAAACCATCTTGGCAGTGGGCACCGAAGCCAAAGCCATGCTTGGGCGTGTTCCGGGCAATATTGAAGCCATTCGCCCCATGAAAGATGGCGTTATTGCCGACTTCACGATTACCGAGCAGATGCTCAAGCAGTTCATCCGGATGGTGCATGAAAGCAAATTGCTGCGCCCAAGTCCTCGCATCATCATTTGCGTACCTTGCGGATCAACCCAAGTCGAGCGTCGTGCCATTCGCGAATCCGCTTTGGGTGCAGGTGCGTCGCAAGTATTTTTGATTGAAGAGCCAATGGCTGCAGCCATTGGTGCTGGACTACCCGTATCGGAAGCGGCTGGCTCGATGGTGGTGGATATCGGTGGCGGCACAACTGAAGTGGGTGTAATGTCTCTGGGCGGCACTGTTTATAAAGGCTCTGTCCGCGTCGGCGGCGATAAGTTTGACGAGGCCATTACCAATTACATTCGGCGCAACTACGGGATGCTCATTGGCGAGCAAACTGCCGAACTTATTAAGAAAACCATCGGCTCCGCATTTCCGGGCGCTGAAGTGCGTGAGATGGAAGTCAAGGGCCGCAACTTAGCTGAAGGTATTCCGCGTAGTTTTACGGTAACCAGTAATGAAATCCTCGAAGCCCTCACCGATCCCCTCAACCAAATCGTGACGGCAGTCAAAGCTGCTTTAGAGCAAACGCCGCCTGAGCTGGCCTCTGATATTGCTGAGCGCGGTGTCATGCTCACTGGCGGTGGCGCACTGTTGCGCGACCTCGATCGCCTGTTAATGGAAGAGACGGGCCTGCCCATTCATGTGGCCGAGGATCCATTAACGTGCGTTGCTCGTGGTTGTGGCATCGCCTTAGAACGCATGGATAAGCTAAGTGGAGTCTTCTCGCAAGAGTAAGTCGACCTTAGTCAGATAAGGTCTTGCAACACAGCGCCCCACCCCTTTTTAAACAGGGCATACCCGCCCTGGTCAAGCTCATTGTGTGCCTGTCGATCAGTGCTGCCTTGATGTTGATTGATTTTCGGTTTAAGACAATTGATCTCGTGCGTGACTCCATCAATCTGGGCTTGCGTCCACTAGAGTATGTCATGCAATTGCCGCGCAACCTACTCACTGCAAGCGATACTTACTTCACTACACGATCTACCTTGGCCGATGAGAATGCCGAGTTAAAGCAACGGCAGATGCAGCTAACGCTGCTTGCCAATCAGTCCGAACTATTGCGCGTAGAAAACCAAAACTTACGTCAACTTCTCAATCTACAAAAGGAAGTTGCCTACGAGACCATTCCCGTTGAAATCTTATACAACCCCAGCAATCCGATATCACAACGTGTAGTTATTGATCGCGGAGAGAAAGATGGTTTGAAGCTCGGCAATCCGATTGCCAGCGACTCGGGCATTCTCGGTCAGGTTGTACGTTTGTATGCGGGCTCTGCCGAAGTCTCTTTACTGGAGGATCGAGACTTTGCCGTTCCTGTCCAAGTTGCTCGTAATGGCCTGCGTGCAGCGGTATTTGGCACTGGACGGGGAAATTTATTGGAATTGCGTTACCTGCCGGTTGCGAGTGATTTAGAGGTAGGCGACGTACTATTAACATCCGGGATAGATGGAACCTACCCACCTGGTTTTGCAGTTGCCATGATTACGCGCATCGAGCGCAATATTGATAAAAATACAGCGAATGTCTTTTGTGCTCCGGTGGCAAGAATTAATGCACACCGTCAAGCACTGGCTCTTTTATATGACCCCCAATGGGATGCCAAACCCAGCACAGGCGATTTAGAAAATGCGCCGGGTCGACGCAAAACGCGAACACGGGGTATGCCATGATTGATTTTCAGAGTGGCTACATT
>JBIPON010000153.1:0-4485 GCA_044379065.1 Polynucleobacter sp.
TGCAATGCTAGATTGGTCTGTCGTTTTGCAGATCATTTTGATTGATATTTTGCTGGGTGGCGACAATGCGGTGATCATTGCATTGGCCTGCCGTAACTTACACCCCAACCAACGTCGCGCTGGTATTTTATGGGGTACAGCCGGTGCGATTGGTTTACGTATTGTATTGACCATATTCGCGGTGACGCTCTTACAAATTCCCTATCTGAAAGTAGTGGGCGCTTTACTGCTGCTCTGGATTGGTTACAAGCTCTTGGCAGATGCTGGCGGTCACGACGAAAATGATTTAGAGGCACCAGATAAGTTATTTGCCGCGGTTAAAACCATCATCGTTGCTGACTTGGTCATGAGCTTGGATAACGTCTTGGCGATTGCAGGTGCCGCTGGGCAAGTTGACGATCAGGCGCATCAATTTGGCTACATCGTCTTTGGTTTAATCGTTTCGGTGCCTATCATTATTGCTGGTAGCCGCCTCGTGTTATTCCTGATCGATCGTTTCCCGATCATTGTGACGGCAGGCGCTGGATTGCTCGGCTGGATTGCGGGCGGTATGTTGATGACTGATCCGGGCATGATCAAGCACTTCGGTGAGGGCATTCAAGACTACGGCTTAATTGCTGGCATTATTGGCGCGCTTGGCGTCATGATTGTTGGCGAGATTGCTAAGCGTAAAGGCAAAAACGCCCATTAAAAAGAAGTAAGACCGTACACTAAAATCAGAGCAATCTGATGCGGTCAGTCCCCTAGTCAGTGGGCTCTTTGTTAGATCATCGAGCTCCATTCACTAGGGGATTTTTATTGATATGACACTACACAACGAGAACGCAATTCGCAATACAGAAAAAAACGGTTTTACCCTCATTGAGGTCATGGTAGTTGTTGCCATTATCGGAATTTTGGTTGCCGTCGCAGTTCCGCAGTACCAAGATTACATTGCGCGTAGTCGGGTGATTGAGGGCATGAACTTGTCTTCCAGCGCCAAGCTAGCCGTTACCGAAGCATTTGCTAGTCGGGGCGTAGCGCCGATGAATGAGGCAACCCAGGGGGCCTTTAGTTTTGCGCCAACCCGCAGCGTCAAAGACATTGAGATTTTGCAGTCCGGTGCAATTGCAATAGATTTTCAGGGAACGGTTGCGCGAGAAGGAAGTAATAGCCTGGTACTGATTCCAACCAATTACCCGGATGCCGCTATGCCGGCGCCACTCGATCTATCGAAACCGGAAGGTGCAACGTGGTCTGGAGGCTGGTCATGCCGATCGGCAATGAGTAATTTGCCTCAGCCCTTACTGCCATCCGAATGCCGTACTTCGAAGTAATTTAGAGATGGCTGGCGGCTTTTTCCGAAAAAGGAATTGGCCGCCACTTGTAAGGTCAAATTACTTTCGGCGCTTCTTCCAGGAATAATCCATTCCATCGGGGCACTTTCCATCCGCAACTCCAGTTGCACCGAATATACCCACCACTTCTTTGCCATCAAACTGAATGGTGACAAATTCACCCAACTCTTTAGCAAAGGTCATGGCTTCGTCTAATGACTGGAATTCGTGTGTATCGAGCTTGTGCTTAAGTAAAACCAAGGTGGGCTTTGCGGAAGTTAGTGGCTTTGTTGACAATTTCCTAGGAAAGCTAGTTTGGGCAGTTAAAAGCGTAGGCAAAATGAATGATATATAGGGTTTTCCATGATTATCACTAAATCAAGGGTCAACTATTGTATTAATATCCTACTTTTTATAAGCATATTTTATGAAAATATTAACTTACATTTGTACCTCCATCGTCTCCGTGCTGCTTATTTCTTGCGGGGGTGGAGGGGGCGGTTCGTCGTCAACTTCGACCTCAACCTTGAGTGGAACGGCCGCAACTGGTGCTCCGCTAGTTGGGGCAACTGTTAATGTGTACGACGCCCAAGGAGGTTTCGTTGGCACAACAGTTGTCGATGTAAACGGCTTATATAGCCTTACTGTGGGTGCCCAATTTAAGGCCCCATTTACAGTGGAAGTTCAAGGAGTTTCGGGTGACGGAGGAGTTACTCTTTACAGCTTGGCACCATCGATTGGTACAGCAAACGTCAACCAGATTACCAATGCTATCGCTGCATCTTTGAGCTCAAATGGTGACCCTTCATCATTGGTTACCGGGACAACAAATACTGCTGGTACTATAGCGAATGCAGATACAGCATACTCAGCGGCTCTTAGCAGCATGAGAGCCGCACTCGGCGTCACTGGCTCAATCATTACCGGCTCCTTTAATGCCGCTTACGATAAGTTGCTCGATAACCTGACAGTAGACGTAAGAAAAAATGCAGGTGTTGTTATGACAACGAGTGCCGGCATGCAGACAGGAGGCAATGATTTATTGGAAAATGCAGTGGCAACAACGCCCTATACATCTGCATTTATAGCAAGCGCAACACTCCCACAAGCTAGTATTGCCACCGATCTTCCCGCCTTAACCGCTGCAAGCATGATCTCAGTAACGGATTTAGAGTACCTTCGCGCCAAGTTGCAAGCTTGCTTTGCTATTTCCAGTGCTCAAAGAGGCACATCCGCTTCGCCAAATGCTACATGTGCCGGACTAGACTCACCTTCCGGGGATTATTTACACGCAGGGTTTTATTGGTTGGATACAACTTCTGGATGTTCATCAGGACCATTTTGCAATGGCTTATTAGGACACATGCTGTCCCAAGCAACCTACGATAATCTTAAATTTAGTATTCCACAGATTATTAGACCGCTCGATAATGCTGGTTCAACCTGGCTTGTGAAGTTTCCAATTACGTTTACGGATGGGTCGATTTCGAGCTTTGGTGAAGCAATTGGCTCCTCAAATATGGTGGTAAAAAAGTACACTCCAAGCGGATCCGATCCTGGATGGCGCTTTTATGGCGACCAGCGAGTTGTCAACTCATTTATCGAGGCCAATTCACAAAGAATAGAGAACGTTTTTTCTGGCGATATTCGCTATGAAACTGGATTAAACATTCATGTTAATGCGAATCTTTTAAGAGCGGTGGGCGATCGTACAGTGCGTGTTCAAAAAGTAACCGTCACTGATTTGGATTCAAATCCAGTTTTGCCTCAGGCCGGCATTACCCTGTTCAACCGTGGTACAGGCAGTGGATCCACATGGCAGAATAGCTGCGGAGGATTTTTGACCGTATCACGCTCATCCACGCCTTCAGGTTGCAATGGAGTTTTGCGTTTGGCTTACAGCTTTTCAGGGGCCTATGGAATTCCTAGCGACACAGTAAATAGTGCCTATATTGCATTTTGGCCCGACACGCGAGGCACCAGAACAATTAATAATCGTGCGGGCTATTTGTCAGATGATCAGCTTAAAGCAATAAAGCCAGGCAGAAGTTTTCAATTTGTTATTGAATTAAGCAACGGAAGTTCGATTAATTATGTCAATAGAGTCCATGCGTCGCCACAAGATACAGTCGATAACATCACCTTAGAGTACCCTCTATTTAAGCCAGAAACAAAAACCGCTATGCGTGATTATTTGGGCGGAAATGGCGCCTTTGTTATAGACTGGCTTCAGGCGAAGGATTCAAGGCCATATTCATCTGCCATTTACTGGGATGAGGGGGGATTTTCTAGAAGTACATCTCTAACACAGGCCCAAATTGATGCTAAATCCGTTTCGATTGTTTGTACTGGCACTGGACTAAATGCCTGTGGCAACGCAAGTAATTGGGGCGCTTCCGGCAAAGGTTTGGCTCAAATTAGAGCTCGCAAGGCAAATGGCTCCCAGGTTTTTTCACAAATACGGCAGTACTAATTGGAATATCAATAATTAGAGATGAATGAGTAAAATTTTTTTGGATAGGCTCACTCATGAGTTACATGAGCCTATTTCAAGAAATTCATTTAAATATCTCCGTGAAAAATGAGAGTAAGAGCACTTTAGGCATATTTAATTACGTATAAAGCCGCTTTACTGGCTAGCATTCGCCTCCCCAATACCCAAGCGCCACTCTTCGCTTGGGACTTCAAATCATCTTTTGCTGCACTCCTATCAACAGGAGTGACCACACCGTAGAGCTAGTCCGAGCTTAATTTCTGCTATTAATGGGTTGCATGATGATCGTTTGGCAATTTTGGGTTGTCATATGCCTGCGGTAACCATATTATTAAATAAATTAATACTAAAGGGATTCTGTTTAAATGAAGAAATTGACATCAAGTATTTTTGCTTCTGCCTTAGTGATTCTATTATCTGCTTGTGGCGGCGGAGGCTCTTCAAGCACAAGCTCGACAAGCATAACGCCCGCATCCGGCACAACCACGTCGTATTCTGCAGCACTTTCAATAGGCGATTCTGGGACGCTTGATATTACTTCTGGACCTACGCCCGAATATACTCTGACCATTAGAAATAGTTCGTATGGACTGGAGAACACCAAAATACGTGGCGGATTAACTGCTAGTGCTAATGGTGATGGCAACTATACGGTGAACGGCTCTAAGTATGGAA
>JBIPON010000154.1:0-4480 GCA_044379065.1 Polynucleobacter sp.
ATCTATTGTTGGGTTTTGCTGGCTTACTCTCTTTTGGACACGCAGCGTTCTTTGGAACGGGCGCTTACATCAGCGCTTACGTTATGAAAGAGTGGGGCCTTACCCCTGAGCTGGGATTGCTCTGCGGTGTCTTATGCGCAACCGCCTTAGGTTATGTGTTTGGGGCTTTGGCAATTCGACGTCAGGGCATTTACTTTGCAATGATTACCCTCGCACTGGCCCAGGTGATCTATTTTTTAGCAACGCAAGTTCCCTTCACGAATGGTGAGGATGGCATCCAGGGCGTGCCCCGCGGTCAGTTTTTGGGTTTCTTTGATTTATCGACCTCGACCCATATGTATTACTTTGCACTAGTTGTTTTTGCGTTGGCTTTTCTGATGATTAAACGTATCGTCAGCTCCCCTTTTGGTCAGGTCATGAAGTCCATTCGGGAGAATGAGCCTAGGGCAATTTCATTGGGGTATGACGTCAATCGATACAAGCTCATTGCCTTCACCTTATCAGCAGGCCTTGCTGGACTTGGCGGCGCACTTAAAAGCTTGGTTTTACAACTGGCTTCGCTATCCGATGTGTTCTGGCACACCTCGGGGGAGGCCGTTCTAATGACGATTCTGGGCGGCATCGGAACCCTATGGGGGCCAGTTGCCGGCGCTGCCATCATCATCAATCTGCAAAATTATTTGGCTAACTTGGGCGGCTGGAGCACCATTGCGACCGGCGCCATATTCGTGGTTTGCGTCATGGCATTTAGGCGCGGCATCATTGGTGAAATTGCATACCGCTTAAAAATAAAGCTGTAATCGACCAGTAACGCTCTATAGAACTGCTCTGTAAGCCACTGCATGACCCCATCAATTTTTAAAGCGTTCCTACTGGTTGAAGGCTTTCCTGAGCCGGTAATGGTTGAGCGTGAACGTAATGGTTTTTTAGATCTGCACTCCCATTCATTTGAGGTTCGCGCACTTATCACCCATGGGCAGATGGAAATTACGATCGATGGAGACAGTCAATCATATGGTGTTGGTGACGCATTTCATTTAACGCAAAATCAAGTTCACTCTGAACGCTATGGCAGCGATGGGGTGCGGTACTTGGCCAGCAGAAAGCAGTTACCCCCGAATTAGAATCAATTACGGTATAGGGCGCGGAGCTAATGCTAAGTTTATGTCTTTGGTAAAAAAATGTTTTTTACAGACCGCGGCAATGTCCTTACTCAATCAGCCAAATGTTAACTTTTAAGGCGATTGTAGTAAGTGCAGAGATTTCCAGAGATAGCAACCAGAAAATAGGCAATCATGCCGATCGCAAAGATCGTGTAGTCACCGTTGCTGATAAAAACAACCAAGCCAATTACGATCGTGGCTGCGCTCAATATGCTGATTAACGTTTTGGCAAACATGTGTTCATTCCCCTTTTGGTACAGAAACTATCACCCGCAATCTCGTAGTGTCAATAGCGCTTTGCTAAATACCTACGGATTGCTGGAAATCAATAGAAAAAGGATACTTTCGTATCCTGTTGTTCTATATCACTAAATTTGGTTGCGGGGACAGGATTTGAACCTGTGACCTTCGGGTTATGAGCCCGACGAGCTGCCAGACTGCTCCACCCCGCGTCTGAGTCTGTGATTCTAGCATTTTTAAGCCTTCTCTGTCGAGCCTTATTGCTAAATAGAGCTGTTTCATACCGAATTTATCTTCCATTTCTCGGTCATTTGCACCCCCCTAAGGAGTAACATATTGCCGTGCAACACCAATTAAGGCAGTTTCATGTCCATTAGTAATCCCGAATACTCAAGCTCAACCCTGCTCAAGCCCGTTGACCTGCATAGCAGTGGTGATGGCGGCGAACACAAGAAGAGTTTAGGTGTACTTATGCTGGCTGCAATTGGTGTGGTTTTCGGTGATATTGGCACTAGCCCCTTGTATGCCCTCAAAGAATGCTTTGATGCAGAGCATGGGATTGCATTCAGCCCTGAAGCCCTCTATGGCGTCATTTCGATGATGATCTGGGCGTTGATTTTGGTGGTGACCTTCAAATACGTCTTGTTCGTGATGCGGGCGGATAACAAAGGCGAGGGCGGCGTTTTATCCTTAATGGCCTTGGCACTGCGTTCCGTTAAAAGCGGCACCAAAGAATATTTTGGTTTGATGATTCTAGGCATGTTAGGTGCCTGCATGCTGATTGGCGAGTCCGTCATCACGCCAGCGATTTCAGTGCTGTCTGCGGTCGAGGGCATTGAGATTGCAACGCCAGCCTTAAAGCAATTCATCATTCCGATTGCGGTGGCCATTCTCTTTTGCCTTTTTGTAATTCAAAAATACGGTACGGCAACGGTTGGTAATTTATTCGGACCCGTTACATTAATTTGGTTTTTAGTGATTGCCGCATTGGGGATTTGGAATATTAGTAATGCCCCCGAAATTGCCTTGGCGTTTAATCCAATGTACGCCATGCGGTTTATTACAGACCACCCCTTAACGGCCTACATCGTGATGGGCGCTGTGGTGCTGGTGGTAACTGGAGTTGAGGCTCTGTATTTGGATATGGGCCACTTTGGCCGCAATCCTGTTCGCTTTGCCTGGCTCTTGATTGTTCTGCCTAGCCTGCTGCTCAATTATTTGGGGCAGGGCGCCTTGGTGCTATCCAACCCTGAAGCCATTCGCAATCCTTTTTACATGATGGTGCCGGAATGGGCCCTTTGGCCGATGGTGGGGCTAGCTACTGCGGCGACTGTGATTGCATCCCAAGCGGTTATCTCTGGTACTTTTTCTTTGGTGAGTCAGGCTATCTCCTTGGGCTTTTTACCCCGCATGAACATTCTTCACACCTCTGATTCGGAGCGTGGACAGATTTACATCCCGATCGTGAACTGGGCCTTGCTCGTTATGGTGATTGTCACCATTATCGAGTTTGGTGAGTCGGTTAACTTGGCGGCGGCTTATGGGCTTTCCGTTACGTCGACGATGCTGATTACTACTATCTTGCTGTCGGTTGTGATGCGGCGTGAATGGCATATTAATCCCATTTTGATCGCTTTACTGATTGTCTTTTTCTTTGCAGTCGACTTGGCTTTCTGGACCGCTACCTTGATTAAGATTAAAGATGGTGGCTGGTATCCACTGTTGATAGCACTAGTCTGCTTTACTTGCCTAATTACCTGGTACAAAGGCCGCAAATTACTCCGCGATAAATTGATTAGCAATTCCATTCCGATGGAGGCTTTTGTTAGTAGTTTGCTAGCGCATCCACCGCACCGCGTGGAAGGGACTGCGATCTTCTTGACCGCACACATTGATTATGTGCCGGTGGCCATGCTGCACAACCTCAAACACAACCGCGTGATGCATGAGCGGATTTTCTTCTTAAAGCTAAGCACGTGGGATGTGCCCTATGTAAACGACAGCGAGCGCATCACCATGCGCGACCTGGGCGGTCAGGTGTTCTTGGTGCGTGCGGTCTATGGCTTCAAAGAAACGCCAGACATTAATTCGATCCTAACTCTGCTGGAGAAACAAGAAAACCTCACCTTTGATTTGATGGACACCTCTTTCTTTATCTCGAAAGACACCATCATTCCATCGGCATCCCCCGGAATGGCGCTATGGCAGGAAAGCCTCTTTTCTTGGATGATGCAAAACGCTGCAAAACCATCGGACTTTTTCAAGATCCCAACCAATCGCTTGGTTGAGCTTGGTGCAAAGGTCGAAATTTGATTCGTTCCCTTTCTTTCTCGGCTTTCTTTACTGCAGTTGCCTTTGGCTTGGCGCTTGGCATGGGTGCAGCCCAAGCAACGCCAGCACAAGAGGCAGAACTCGAAAAGTTAGACAAGATCGAGGCCGAGCTGACCCTGCAGCGCGAGTGGGCGGATTACCGCTGGAAAAAAGCATCTTCCGAGTGTTATGAAAAATATTTAGTGAATCGCTGCCTTAGCCAAACGCGCGCTCAATATCGTAAAGAGATCGATCCGATTCGGGCCCAAGAGGTTGAACTCAATGCGGCACAGCGGGAGCTACGCAGGTTGCTCAAAGATGAGCGCGATGCTAAGCGCAAAGCAGAAAAAGCCGATCCTGCTAAAGCGGCCGAGCGCGCTGAAAATGTCCGTGCTTTTGAAGAAAAGCAACAAGATGCTGCTAAGCGGGCTGCAGACTTAGAGGAGCGACGTAAAGATGCACCGCGTCGCGCACAAGAAAACAAAGCAGGCACCCAGCTACAGTAAAGAGACTGATTTTGGCCAAAGCAAAAACTATCTATGTTTGCCAAGCATGCGGGGGAAGTACCCCCCGTTGGCAGGGGCAATGCCCTGCATGCCAAGCTTGGAACACCCTGGAAGAAAGTCTTTCTGAGTCGACTTCGAGTAATGCCCGCTTTCAGGGTTTAGCGCAAGCCGTACCCCGTCAAAAGTTATCAGCCATCAAAGCCGAGGATATGCCGCGATTGCCAACTGGCGTAGACGAGTTTGACCGCGTTCTTGGAGGTG
>JBIPON010000029.1:0-13580 GCA_044379065.1 Polynucleobacter sp.
CCCCGCAATCCGAGCCGGTTGAGCCCTTTATTGCGATCGCTGAATTACTCCAAAAAGCAGGGTTATATGTACCGCGTGTTCTTGAAAAAAATACGTTGGATGGGTTTTTACTACTCAGTGATTTAGGTTCCACAACTTACCTGGCAGCACTCAGCAATTTAAATGCGGATGCCCTGTATGGCGATGCAATCGATGCGCTAGTGGCAATGCAATTGGCTAGTCACCCCGGTGTATTACCAGAATATTCAGAAGAATTATTGCAGCGCGAATTGAATCTGTTGCCGGAGTGGTATTTAAAAAAACACCTGCAATTTGAACTAACTGCAGATGAAGAAAAATACATGCGCAATGCATTCAATTTAATTCTAAAAAATAATCTTGCGCAGCCACAGGTGTATGTCCATCGCGATTTCCATTCGCGCAATTTGATGTATACCGAAAGGCATAAGCCTGGCGTCTTGGATTTTCAGGATGCTGTCTATGGACCAATTACCTACGATGCCGCATCTCTGTGGCGCGATGCTTACATTGAGTGGCCTGAGGAAAGGGTAATTGATTGGGTTGCGCGTTTTTGGGAATTGGGTCGAAAAAAAGGTTTGCCAGTGCGCGCTGATTTTGGCGACTTCTATCGAGACTTTGAGTGGATGGGTTTACAACGTCACATTAAGGTATTAGGAATTTTTGCGCGCCTATATCATCGCGATGGTAAGGATGCTTACCTTAAGGATATTCCCCTGGTATTGAAATATGCCTTGGCGACTGCCAATCGCTACATTGAATTAAAACCACTGGCCAGAATATTAGAGCGCGCTAATGGTATTAGCTCGATAAAGTAATGCAGTTATGAATAGCCTACCTACCCAAGAATCATTGCCATGCTTTTTATTGGCCGCAGGGCGTGGTGAACGGATGCGCCCGCTGACGGATGCGACACCAAAGCCACTCCTGCAAATTCAGGGCAAGTCATTATTGCAATGGCATATCGAAGCACTGGTAGCATCAAACATTAGTCGCATCGTTATTAATCATGCGTGGCTCGGCGAGCAAATCGAGTTGGCTTTGGGTGATGGTACTCGGTGGGGAGCGCAAATAAAGTATTCGCCAGAAGAAACTGCTCTTGAGACTGCTGGTGGCATCCGCCAGGCCCTATCGTTGATAAATCCCGAACCCTACTTTTTGGTAATCAACGGAGATGTATTTTGTCCTGATTTCCCGATTACTGCATTTACTAGTCGCTTTCAGGCGCACCTCAATAGTGGGGGTAAGCCACTTGCCTATTTAGCGCTGGTGCCCAACCCCCCACAACACCCGGAGGGCGATTTTTACCTGCATAGCGAGCATGTCAGCGATAAGCCAAGCAAAACCGAATTTCAGGAAGCGAAACTGACCTTCTCTGGTATTGGCATTTATCACCAATCGCTTTTTGCAGGCCTAAAATTAGGCGAAGCTGCAAAATTAGCCCCTTTACTGCGCTCGGCTATGGCCAAAAATCAGGTCTTCGGTGAAAAATATACTGGTCCGTGGCACGATGTAGGTACGCCGCAGCGTTTACACGAGTTAAATCAATCCTATGACCCCAAGTAACCCCCCTGTCTTTCAGGCCGATCTCTACCGCCAGCGCCGCGCCCAGTTGGCAGGGCGCATTCGTGAGCAGTCCGGTAGCGGAATTGCCATCCTCTCAACAGCCCCGGAGCAATTGCGCAATCGCGATAGTGAGTTTCCCTATCGGCATGACAGTGATTTCTTTTACCTGACCGGATTTGATGAGCCGGGCGCAACCCTGGTTTTACAAGTTAATCGCAACACAGTGATAACGCATCTCTTTTGCCGCCCTAAAGATGCCGAGCGGGAAATCTGGGATGGCCTGCGCTTAGGGCCAGAAGCAGCGCCAGACTACTTGGGGATAGACCATGCATACCCCAATACCGAATTGGATCAGGAGTTACCCAAGCTGCTGGCAGATCAAGCAGCGCTGTACGTTCGCCTAGCCAGCAACGCTGAAACCGATCGCCGTATACGCCATTGGATTGATCGTGTTCGTGGGCAAGCGCGTGCTGGAGTCAATGCCCCATCGGAGTTTCGTGATATCGAAGCACTGGTTCACGAGATGCGTCTATTTAAAGATGCTAGCGAAATTGCAACCATGCGCCGTGCCGCAGCTATTTCGGCAGAAGCGCATTTGCGTGCCATGCGCACCTGCCGACCTGGTCAACGCGAATACCAAATTGAGGCGGAGTTATTGCACGAGTTTCGTCACAGCGGCGCACAAAGCGTAGCCTACAACAGCATCGTTGCTGCTGGCGCTAATGCTTGCATCTTGCATTACCGCGCCAGTGCTGCTGAACTGCAATCCGGTGATTTGTGTTTGATTGATGCCGGCTGTGAACTCGATGGCTATGCCTCCGATATCACGCGCACCTTTCCAATTAATGGACGCTATTCCGCGGCGCAGCGGGCGCTATATGACATCACCTTAGCTGCGCAAGAAGCGGCGGTTGCTGCTACCAAACCTGGCAATACCTTTATGCAACCCCATGATGCTGCGGTCCGCGTCCTAACTCAAGGCATGTTGGATGAAAAACTCCTTTCATTGCATCAATTAGGATCACTCGACAATGCCATCGAAACAGGTGCCTACCGTCGTTTCTATATGCACCGCACCAGCCACTGGTTGGGCATGGACGTCCACGATGTTGGCTCCTACCGCGAAGCAGGCAGTAGCAATGCTACTGAAAAGCCATGGCGCATTCTTCGTGAAAATATGATGTTGACCATCGAGCCCGGCTTGTATGTTCGCCCTGCAGACGATGTGTCAAAAGCGTTTTGGAACATTGGCATTCGAATTGAAGACGATGCCCTGGTAACTCAAAATGGCTGTGACTTGATCTCTCGTGGTGTCCCGGTCAAGGCCGATGAGATCGAAGCGGTGATGCGCGGCTAATCATGTCTTCATCAAATGCGTCTGTGGATGTGCAAATCATCGGCGGCGGCCCAGTAGGCTTAGCATGCGCCGCATGGTGTTTACAGAAGTTTCCGGAGCTCTCACTTCATCTGATTGATCGCAATCCAAAAAACGATAGCGATATTGTTGCCAGTGATACCCGCGGAATTGCCTTATCCCATGGCAGCAAATTATTACTAGATACGATTCAGGCATGGCCCAGTGATTCCTGTGCGATCCATTCGGTCCATGTATCGCATGTGGGTCAATTTGGTCGCGCACTCATGACCCGCGATGAATTAGGTCAAGAAGCACTGGGGCATATCGTGCGCTACCGCGGTATTCACCTTGCTCTCAGAGAAGCCTTGCGTCAATTGCAAAAAAGTGCGCCGCACTTTGTTTGGCAGCACACGGGCTCAGGCGAAGTTCAAGACCATTCTCGTACCCGCTGCATTGTGCATGCGGAAGGTGGCCTCTTTACCCAGCAAGACTGGGTGGAGTCGGGCCGTGACTACCAACAATCGGCTCTCGTTGGCCTGGTTGAAGTGGAAAATGCCGAGCCTCACCATGCATGGGAACGCTTTACTAGCGAAGGTCCCTTGGCCTTACTGCCCAGCCATCACGGCAGTAATGTACTCAATATGGTGTGGTGCAGTTCCCCCACTACTGCAGAAAGGCTGAATGGCGTTTCCGATGCGGATTTTTTACATGAGCTTCAATCGACCTTCGGTTCACGCGTAGGCCAATTTAAATCGATTCGTGATCGGCGACTTTATCCCTTGGGCCTGAACTACCGCAAAGAGATTGTGCAGGGCAATGAAGTATGGATTGGCAATGCAGCGCAAGCTCTGCACCCTGTCGCTGGCCAAGGCTTAAATCTAGGCTTACGTGATGCCTACCTCTTAGCAGAACACCTGAGCAGTTTGTTTTCAAAGCAAACGCACGCCACCAAATCACGCAATGCGATTGACAATGCCTTGTATGAATACAGCATCAGCAGACAAGCCGATCGGAAAGCAACCATCGGCATTACTGATTTTTTAGCGCGCGTATTTACATCACCCCTCACCCCCGTGATCGCAGCCCGTGGTGCCGCGCTATCGCTGTTGCAGTGGTTGCCACCACTTAAAACAGGACTCGCACGCCAGATGATGTTTGGTCGTCGCTAAGAGCTTTCCCAAAGCAAGCCCTTACGCATCCACCTTCAGCTTTCCTAGACGGTCTGGTTCTGCCTAAAAATTAGGCAGATTAACCCTCGCCTACGCTACAATGGAGTGCTCGTTTATTGCAGCATTTATCTTCCCCATTGATGTTCCCATTGACGCTACGGCTTTTATGAAAATCGGCCCCCATCAATTAGTCAATCGACTCTTCGTTGCGCCCATGGCTGGCGTGACCGATCGTCCATTTCGGCAACTGTGCAAAAAACTGGGTGCGGGTTATGCCGTCTCTGAAATGGTCGCCTCCAATGCCCTGCTGTGGAATAGTGAAAAAACCCAGCGCCGCGCCAATCACCAAGGCGAGTTCAAGCCCATTGCAGTACAAATTGCAGGGGCTGATCCAGCCATGATGGCTGCCGCCGCCAAGATCAATGTGGACCATGGCGCGCAAATCATTGATATCAATATGGGCTGCCCTGCCAAGAAGGTGTGTAACGTTGCAGCCGGCTCTGCCTTATTGCGCGACGAACCCTTGGTAAAGCAGATTCTCGAGGCAGTGGTGAGTGCCGTTGGCACCGGGCCAGATGCGATACCGGTGACATTAAAAATCCGCACCGGCTGGGACCGGGAGCATAAGAATGCCTTGGCGATTGCGAGGCTTGCAGAACAGTCGGGCATCAGCATGCTCACAGTTCATGGCCGGACTCGCGCTGATCTGTATCACGGCGAAGCGGAATACGAAACCATTACTGCGGTGAAATCAGCCGTTCGCATTCCGGTAGTCGCCAATGGCGATATTCATTCTCCTGAAAAGGCAGCGTTTGTTTTAGAGCAGACCGGTGCCGATGCCATCATGATTGGTAGAGCTGCTCAAGGCCGTCCTTGGATCTTTCGGGAAATTGATTACTACCTCAAGACTGGTAAAAAATTAGATGTTCCGGAAGTGGCTGAAATTCAGACCATCATGAATGCCCATTTAATTGACCACTATGCCTTTTATGGCGAATACATTGGACTACGAACCGCCCGCAAGCACATTGGCTGGTATTGCAAAGGCTTACGTGACTCGCATGCCTTCCGCCAACGCATGAATACGGCCGATGACTGCAAAACCCAATTGCAAATGGTGAATGATTTTTTTGATGAGATGAAATCCCATTCGGATCGCCTATTATTTTTAGAAGCTGCTTAAATAGACTGAGTTATACGATGCCCAATAAACACCCCATTAGCGAATGCGTTCAAACGCAGTTGCAACGCTATTTTGCCGACCTCAACGGCAATCCTCCAGATGATGTTTACCGTATGGTGTTGAGTGTGGTGGAAAAACCTATGCTCGAAGTCGTAATGCAGCACGCTAAACAAAATCAATCCCTAGCTGCGCAATACCTTGGTATTAATCGCAATACGCTCCATAAAAAATTAACCGAACATCAGCTGATTTAAAGCGCTGTCCTCATACCCCTACTATGAACACCTACACTCCATCATGATTCGCACCGCACTCTTATCTGTATCCGATAAACAAGGCATTATTCCTTTTGCCCAAGCCCTGCATGCTTTAGGCGTCAAATTGATTTCTACTGGCGGCACAGCCAAGCTCCTTGCAGACAACGGCCTGCCCGTGACTGAGGTATCTTCCCTCACCCAATTCCCAGAAATGCTTGATGGCCGCGTTAAAACCCTGCATCCAATGGTTCATGGCGGCCTACTCGCACGTCGCGACTCGAAAGAACACATGGACGCCATCGCAGCACATGGCATTGCACCGATTGATATGCTGGTGATTAATCTGTACCCATTCAATCAAACCGTAGCGAAAGCCGATTGCTCTTTTGACGAAGCCGTTGAGAACATTGATATTGGTGGGCCGGCGATGCTGCGTGCGGCCGCAAAAAACCATCAGGATGTGACGGTGTTAATTTCACCAGAAGATTACGAAGCCATCTTGAGCGAAATGAAGGCCAATCAAAATATGGTTTCGTATGAAAGCAATTTACGCCTGGCTAAAAAGGTATTTGCGCATACTGCTCAATACGATGGCGCGATTGCCAACTACCTCTCATCACTCGGCGGTGATTTAAACCATACCAGTCGGTCGCCATACCCAGAGACTCTGCACTTGGCATTTACTAAAGTACAAGAGATGCGCTACGGCGAGAACCCGCACCAATCGGCTGCGTTTTATCGTGATACCGCTACCGTTGCTGGCGCCCTCGCCAATTACCATCAGCTTCAGGGCAAAGAACTGTCTTACAACAACATTGCCGATGCGGATGCGGCATGGGAATGCGTCAAGAGCTTTTCGGCTGACTCTGCTGCTCCAGCAGCCTGCGTCATCATCAAGCATGCCAACCCTTGCGGCGTCGCTACCGGCGCAACTGGTCTTGAAGCCTATCAAAAAGCGTTCAAAACCGACCCAAGCTCTGCCTTTGGCGGGATCATTGCATTGAATGTGCCCTGCGATGAAGCGAATGCCGAAGCAATCTCCAAGCAATTTGTCGAGGTCTTAATTGCACCTAGCTTTACCGCGGAAGCAAAAGCCATTTTTGCTAGCAAGCAAAATGTGCGCCTACTTGAAATTCCGCTCGGCCTTGGATTCAATGCATTCGATATGAAGCGCGTGGGTGGTGGTTTATTGGTTCAATCGCCGGACTTTAAAAACGTCGCGCAGGCTGAGCTCCGGGTGGTCTCAAAGCGTGAGCCCACCCCAACTGAGCTTGCCGATATGATGTTTGCTTGGCGGGTTGCAAAGTTTGTTAAATCGAATGCGATTGTGTATTGCGCCAACGGCATGACTTTGGGTATTGGCGCTGGTCAAATGAGCCGCGTTGACTCAGCCCGCATGGCCAGCATTAAGGCTGAAAATGCAGGATTGAGCCTTGCATCATCAGCAGTTGCCAGCGATGCATTCTTTCCATTTCGGGATGGCCTGGATGTCGTGGTTGCTGCAGGCGCGACTTGCGCAATTCAGCCAGGCGGCAGCATGCGCGATGAGGAAATCATCGTCGCTGCCAATGAGCATGGCATTGCAATGGTCTTCACCGGCACACGCCATTTCCGTCACTAGAACGAAACTGGAATTAATCAAAACCCATGCGCTGGATCGGAATTGACCCTGGGCTTCGTACCACTGGCTTTGGCATCATTGATGTCGATGGCCAAAAAATGACTTACGTCGCTTCTGGAACCATTGAAAGCGGCGACCCGAAGAAGGGCTTACCTGAACGTCTTGGCACCTTGTATAACGGCGTTAAAGAAGTTTTAGACACCTACCATCCAGAATCGGCTGCGATTGAAGAAGTTTTTTTAAATGTCAATCCACGCTCTACCCTGATGCTCGGACAGGCCAGAGGGTCGGTCATCGCTGCCCTCGTATCCGCTAAGCTCAGCGTAGCGGAGTACAGCGCCTTGCGCGTCAAGCAGTCGATTGTCGGTACGGGCCGAGCCACCAAGCCGCAAGTGCAAGAAATGGTAAAACGCTTACTGCGCCTAAGCCGCGCACCCGGTACCGATGCATCCGATGCGCTGGGTGTCGCCATCTGTGCTGCGCACCACTACCGCCTACCTGCAGCCCTCAAACCCAAGCCCACCAGCAAAGAGTAAGATCACCTCATGATTGGACGCATTCAAGGCACTTTAATTGCTTTACATCCTCCGCGCTTAGTGGTGGATTGCCATGGCGTTGGTTATGAAATCGACGTGCCCATGAGCACCCTCTATCAGTTACCGGGCATTAACCACACGATTACCTTGCTGACGCATTTTCAGGTCCGTGAAGACGCACAGCAACTCTTTGGTTTTGCTACCGAATCGGAGCGCGAAGCTTTTCGGGCGCTGATTAAAATTAGTGGCGTTGGCTCGCGTACGGCGCTTGCCGTTTTATCCGGCATGAGCGTGAACGAATTAGTCCAAGCGATCGCCCTACAAGAGCCTGGTCGCTTCACACAGGTTCCCGGCATTGGCAAAAAAACAGCCGAGCGCCTCTTGCTTGAGCTCAAAGGCAAATTAGGGCCTGATTTAGGTCAAGGCGCTGGTGCAGCAGCGACTGCGCAGCCCAGCAGCGAAGTCTTGCAAGCATTACTCTCCTTGGGTTACTCCGAGAAAGAAGCACTTTTGGCAATTAAGCAAATCAGTCCCGACGCCTCAGTATCCGAAGGCATTCGTCAGGGCTTAAAGTATTTATCCAAAGTGTAAATTGCACGAAGCGAATACACTCTTACCATGGCCATACACACCGACGATTTAAGCGCATTACCGGACGACTTTCCAGCAGAAGGCGATCGCCTAGTGAGTGGCTCGGCTGGTAATGCAGAGGCCGTCTTTGAGCGCGCCTTACGACCACGCCAGCTTGATGAATACGTCGGTCAAACCAAAGCCCGCTCACAACTAGAAATCTTTATTAGTGCCACGCGTGCGCGTAATGAAGCGCTCGATCACGTCTTACTCTTTGGACCTCCTGGCTTAGGTAAAACCACGCTGGCGCACATCATTGCTCGCGAACTCGGCGTGAACTTGCGCCAAACTAGCGGCCCCGTACTGGATCGGCCAGGCGACCTAGCAGCCCTGCTGACCAATTTAGAAGCAAACGACGTTCTCTTTATTGATGAGATTCATCGCTTATCGCCGGTGGTCGAGGAGATTCTGTATCCCGCCTTAGAGGACTATGCGCTGGACATCATGATCGGCGAGGGCCCTGCCGCGAGAAGCGTCAAACTCGATCTCAAGCCCTTTACCTTGATTGGCGCCACGACCCGTGCCGGCATGCTCACCAATCCCTTGCGCGACCGTTTTGGAATCGTCGCACGCTTAGAGTTTTATACAACCGATGAGCTCACCCTGATTGTGGAGCGCTCCGCTAATTTACTCAAAGCCAAAATTGATCCGAGCGGCGCTACTGAGATCGCCCGGCGAGCCCGCGGCACGCCGCGGATTGCCAATCGCCTGTTGCGACGGGTGCGTGACTTCGCTGAAGTGAAAGGCACTGGCGTTATCACCAAAGCCATGGCCGATGCGGCTTTGGCTATGCTCGATGTCGATCCCAGTGGGTTTGATGTGATGGACCGTAAATTGCTTGAAGCAATCTTGCATAAGTTTGATGGTGGCCCGGTTGGGATTGATAACCTCGCCGCAGCCATTGGTGAAGAGCGCGATACGATTGAAGACGTTCTCGAACCGTATTTGATTCAACAGGGCTATTTGCAGCGCACCTCGCGTGGCCGCATTGCTACGCGCTTGGCCTACGAGCACTTTGGCTTAACGCCACCAAGCAACAACCTCGACCTACTGACATAGGCGAATTTAGCTCAGCGTCACCTTCACAAAACGACGCTTACCCACTTGCAATACAAAGGATCCGGCAGCGACTTGCAAGGCTTTATCGCTAACAACTGCTCCATCAATCCGTACCCCACCCTGCTCAATATTGCGATTGGCTTCTGCATTGGATGGCGCTAAGCCAGTCATCTTGATTAATGCAGTAATGCCGAGCGGCGCGCCCGATAAGCTCACCTCAGGGACATCGTCTGGGACACCACCTTTGGCACGGTGATTGAAGTCTTCCAAGGCTTTTTCTGCTGCTGCCTGCGAGTGAAAGCGTGCCACGATTTCTTGAGCAAGGAGCACTTTGCAGTCACGTGGATTGCGACCAGCTGCCACTTCTTGCTTCATTAAATCAATTTCAGCAAGCGGTCTAAATGACAGCAACGTAAAGTAGCTCCACATCAATTCATCGGAAATACTCATGAGCTTGCCAAACATCTCGTTTGGCTGCTCACTAATGCCAACGTAATTGGCCTTGGATTTGCTCATCTTCTCAACACCGTCAAGACCAACGAGCAATGGCATAGTTAAGATGCACTGAGGTTCTTGTCCATACTCCCGTTGTAACTCACGGCCAACCAGTAGATTGAATTTTTGATCCGTGCCGCCCAGTTCTAAATCGCTTTTTAAGGCAACGGAGTCATAGCCCTGCATCAGTGGGTATAAAAACTCATGTACCGAAATCGGCACACCCGAACGGTAACGCTTCGTAAAGTCATCGCGCTCGAGCATGCGCGCTACGGTATAGCGGGCTGCCAGTTGAATCATGCCGCGTGCGCCGAGCGGATCACACCACTCGCTGTTGTAGCGCACTTCGGTTTTGCTCGGGTCGAGCACGAGGCTAGCTTGCTTGTAATAGGTTTGGGCATTTTCGGCAATGGCTTCCGCTGTTAGCGGTGGGCGCGTTGCATTTCTGCCCGAAGGATCGCCGATCATGCTCGTAAAATCCCCAATCAAGAAAATGACGGTATGACCCAAGTCTTGTAATTGCCGTAGCTTATTGAGAACGACTGTATGCCCCAAATGAATGTCTGGCGCAGTAGGGTCAAGGCCCAGCTTAATGCGCAATGGCGTTTTGGTAGCCTGGCTGCGGGCCAGCTTAGCAAGCCAATCGGCTTCGACTAAAAGCTCATCACAACCCCGTTTTGTTACCTCTAGGGCAGCAAAAACATCAGGGGTCAGTGGGTATTTGGGTTCTGGGGTAGCCGCCATACTGATTCAATTATCGAGTTCGGTTAAATTAGGGTTTTAGTTACGATAATCGTATTGTCGCATTCCTCAGAATAGAGTCTACCCACCGCATGCATAAGTCCCACTCCCTTTACATCGGCATGATGTCTGGCACAAGCCTGGACGGGATTGATGCGGTACTCGCCGAACTTGGCCCGGATGGCGAGACCCAACTCTGCGGGGCGGTGAGCGCCCCCTTTGCACCCCCGCTCCGAAAGGCCTTATTTGAACTCCAAACTCCGGGTGATAATGAAATCCACCGTGAGCATCTAGCTGCAAATGCCTTGGCGACGGCCTATGCGGAGGTAGTCCAGCAGCTTCTTGCAAAGTGCAAACAGCACCCATCCGACATCACCGCCATTGGGGCACATGGACAAACCATTCGGCACCAAGCAGACCCCAATAACGCGCTGGCGTATACCCACCAAACCCTAAACCCCGCATTGCTGGCTGAACTAACTAGCATTGATGTGATTGCCGACTTTCGGAGCCGTGATCTGGCTGCAGGTGGTCATGGCGCGCCTTTAGTACCCGCATTTCATGCGCAGCAATTTGCCAGCAATAAAAATACCGCAGTACTCAACCTGGGTGGTATCGCCAACCTCACACTCATTCCTCAGAAGGGTGATGTCACTGGCTTTGATTGCGGTCCCGGCAATATGCTGATGGATGCTTGGATTGCAAAACACCAAGGTAAAGACTTTGATCAGGATGGTGCTTGGGCTGCGCAAGGGATGGTGAATAATTTCCTGCTCAAGCAAATGTTGGCAGATCCTTTTTTTACTAAAGCGCCCCCAAAAAGCACGGGGCGAGATGACTTTCATCTGAGCTGGTTGGAAAAGCAACTGGATAGCAATGCGCTTAAAGCAGAAGATGTTCAAGCGACGCTATTGCGTCTCACTGTGACTACCGCGCTGCAATCCATTCTCCTCTACGCACCGCAAACCGAAATCTTGATTGTTTGTGGTGGCGGCGTCAATAACATGGCACTACTCAATAGCCTACGCGAGCAAGCACAGACGATGTTCAAACATGGTCTTGAAATCCGCAGTAGCGAAGCCAATGGAGTCGATCCGCAACTGGTTGAGGCCCTGGCCTTTGCATGGCTCGCATGGGCGCACAAAACAAAACGGCCAGCAAATCTGCCGGCCGTTACGGGAGCAAGTGGGCCTCGAATTTTAGGCGCTTGCTACCCTGCTTAAAGGTAATCGCTTATGCGGAGAAAGATGATCCGCAACCACAGGTTGTTGTGGCATTCGGATTCTTAATTACAAACTGCGAACCGTTGATGTCTTCTTTGTAATCGATCTCAGCGCCAACCAGGTACTGAAAGCTCATTGAATCAACCAAGAGGGTTACGCCATTTTTATCAAAAGCGGTGTCGTCTTCATTCACAGCATCATCAAAGGTGAAGCCGTACTGAAAACCAGAACAGCCGCCGCCTTGAACAAATACGCGCAGCTTTAATTCAGGGTTGCCTTCTTCGGCAATCAGGTCCGCTACCTTTGCTGCAGCGCTATCGGTAAAAACCAATGGAATTGGTGGTTCAGCAAGATTGTTGGATTGGGTTGTAGCAACTTGTGTCATAAATGACTCCTAGTTCAAAAAGTGTTTCCCTATTTTAGGCTCTAAATGCCCGCTCCAGCATAAGGGCATTTAAAACCAGTAATACCACTTTAAGGCGAGAGGGCAATTTGGGTCAAGCCTAGGGTCTCAGGCAGGCCAAACATCAAATTAAGGCACTGTACGCCCTGGCCTGAAGCCCCTTTAACGAGGTTGTCCTCTACCACCAAAATAACCAGGGTATCGCCATTTCCGGGGCGATGGATCGCGATTCGTAGGCCATTACTGCCCCGCACCGAGCGGGTTTCAGGGTGGCTACCGGCAGGCATTACGTCCACAAAGGGCTCGTCTTTGTAAAACTGCTCAAAAACCGCCTGAAAGTCGACGTCCTTACCTTCCTCGGTAATACGCGCATACAAGGTCGAATGAATCCCCCGAATCATGGGCGTGAGGTGGGGAACAAAGGTCAGGCCGATTTGATCGGATTGCGCAATGGCTTTTAAGCCTTGGGCAATCTCAGGACTATGGCGATGGCCTTTAACGGCATATGCCTTGAAATTATCGCTAGCCTCGGCCATCAAAGTGCCCACCTCGGCTTTACGGCCGGCACCGGAGGTGCCCGACTTGGAGTCGGAGATCAAATGCAGTCCATCAATCCAGCGCTTACCGCCAGTCGACTTCGGCGACAAGAGTGGAGCAAAACCCAACTGCACTGTGGTCGGATAGCAGCCTGCTAAACCGACAACACGCGCCTTTTTAATTGCCTCGCGATTGATTTCAGGAAGGCCGTAAACTGCCTCCGCCAAAATCGCCGGGCAAGCATGTGGCATGCCGTACCACTGCGCAAATTCCGCAGTGTCTTTTAAACGAAAGTCTGCCGCCAAATCCAGTACCTTCACACCAGCAGCCAGTAATGATTCGGCTTGCGACATCGCAACGCCATGGGGTGTGGCAAAAAATACGGCATCGCACTGATCCAATTTGGCATCGTCTGGCGTCGAGAACTTCAAATCAATTCGGCCGCGTAAAGAAGGAAACAGATCGGCCACTGCCATACCGGCTTCGGTACGCGATGTGATCGCCTGAATGGTGACCTGGGGATGCTGTGCGAGTAAACGCAAGAGTTCTACCCCGGTGTACCCCGTTCCGCCAACAATGCCTACTTTAATCATGCCATTCTCCCAAATACACTCACACCAAATTATCGTACAGCGCCGCTCACTTTGTCCTTAGTCACATCCTGATTGTAGAAACAAAAAGGGCCGCTTGCGCGACCCTTTCAGCAAAACAGAGCGACTGAAAGTAATTAGCGCTTGCTGAACTGCTTACGACGACGCGCGCCGTGCAGACCAACCTTCTTACGC
>JBIPON010000155.1:0-4461 GCA_044379065.1 Polynucleobacter sp.
CCATTCAAATCCTAAACTCAAAATGTAGTCATGAAACACGGCGCGATGATTACCATTGCGCGGAGTTGAGCCCCGTACTGCAATCTGTTTAGCTAGACGACTGCTGCGGTGCTCAGCATAGTGTGCATTGGCATTACGCAGGGCCTCATAAACCTCAAGGTAGGGACGTTCCGCGGCGATGGCAATCGCCCTCACGACGCAATCGCCAGCCCCGCCCTGGAATCCTGCAGCCAGCCTGCCGCCGTCGTTACGAACAAAACCAAGGGCTGCAGCATGCTGGCCAGAAAGAAAACGGTAAATGCGTTTGAGCATCACTTCACGGACGTGTGCTTATGGCTTACCCAAGTAATCCCGTTTACCAATCTCAACACCGTTATGGCGCAAAATGGCGAATGCAATCGACACATGAAAGTACACATTGGGAATGGCATGGCCCAGTAAAAACTGCATGCCGGTGTAATGGGTTTCTTTATCGCCCCGTTTTGTCACAATAGCCTTGTCTTCGGTTCCATCGATCTGAGCTGGTGTGAACCCCTCGATGAAGGCAATGGTTTTTGCAATGCGCGCCTGCAGTTCCGCTACGCTCGTTTCATTGTCTTCATAGGTCGGGATGTCGACTCCAGCCAAACGAGCAACCACTCCCTTGGCGGTATCGCTGGCAATTTGAACCTGCCGTGTGAAATTAAGCATATCCGGAAAAAGCCTAAATTGCAGCAGCGCTGCGGGATCGATTTTCTTAGCATCGATGTAAGCTTGGGTTTTATCCAAAATGGCGGATAAATTGCGCATGCTGTTAATAAGGCGTGGCGCGCTGGCCTGGTACATGGAGATAGTCATAAAAAGGGGTAGATCCAGAGAGTTAAGTTGCTATTAGCATACTCGACTTAAAATACCCTTTTCACTTTCTTACTAAAGCGCCCATGGAACTGCTGCCTTGCATTGAGATTCAAACCTCCGATAATCCAACTGCCGCTATCATCTGGCTTCACGGCCTTGGCGCCGACGGCAATGACTTTGCCTCCCTTGTCCCCCAATTGGACTTAGTCGGACTACCCGGAATCCGCTTTGTCTTTCCAAGCGCTCCGAGTATGCCCGTTACCGTCAACGGCGGCTATGTGATGCCTGCCTGGTACGACATCATTGGCAGAAGCGATAGCGACCCGGAGGATGCCAGTGGCATTCAGAACTCGGCTAAAGCGATCAATGCATTGATAGAGCGTGAAGCGAGCCGCGGCATCCCATACCAGCACATTGTTTTGGCTGGCTTTTCCCAAGGCTGTGCGATGGTATTGCATACAGGTCTTCGCTTTCCGCAGCGCTTGGCCGGCATTATGGCCCTGTCCGGTTATCTGCCTTTAGCACCCAGCGTACTGGCTGAGCGCAATTCAGCCAATCAAGATACGCCGATCTTTTTAGCGCATGGCGACTGGGATGCGGTCATCATTCCAGAGCGCAGTGAACGTTCGCGTGATTTTCTAGAAGCCAATGGCTACGACGTGCAGTGGAAAAGCTATCCAATGGAGCACTCCCTACACCCGATTGAAGTGATTGATATTGGGCATTTTTTACGACGCGTACTGACAGCAAATAACTAAACCATGCTGCCGATTTATCGGTTTTTATCTGACATCCACTCTAGAACAAGATGGTAGGTAACTGCTAGCAGAACAGGTCCTAAGAATGCGCCGATCACGCCGAACGCAATTACTCCGCCCAATACGCCTAAGAACACCACCACAAACGGTAAATTCGAGCCCCTGCTAATGATGAAGGGCTTAATGATGTTATCGACCGTGCTAACCAACAAGAAGCCCCAAGCTAAAACAAAAATAGCCCAGCTTGTTTCATTCTGCTGAAACAACCAGAATGCCGCGCCGCCCCAAACTAAAGGTGGACCAACCGGTACGACCGACAGGAAAAAAGTAATCAAGCCCAGCAATACCGAAGAAGGCACGCCCGCAATAGCAAATCCAATGGTTGCTAAAACCCCTTGCGCCATTGCGGTACCTAAGACACCGTAGATAACGCCGTGTACTGTTTCAGCGGCGACAGCAATCAGACCTTCGCCTCGCTCACCACTCAGTCGCTTTGCAAAGACCGAAAGCTTGCTCGATAGGCTACTGCCGTGCAAAAAGAAAAAGAAAGTTAAGAACACCGACAACGCCATATCCAAAACGCCCTGCAAAGCAACTCGGCCACTTGCCAACGCAAATGCCTGCAAGGGTGCCGCTAAGGTCTGTAGTTCTACTTTAAGCCGCGCTTTATCGTGAACAAATTGCTGCAGATAATTTTCAATGGCATTACCAAAGATAGGCACGTAGTGAGGCCACTGCAGCACCTCCTCTGGCAAGCCATCCTGAAAGGCAAGAATGATATTAGCAGTGAGGTCGCTGATATTATCCGAGAGCGCAAGGGCAACGGCCGAGATTGGGCCCAGTAGCACAACCGTTACAAGCAAGGTCATGACGGAAGCCGTCAAGAGACGACGATTACCAAATAGACGATCGAGACGCTTGAAAATGCCCCAGGTACTTGTAACTAAAATGACAGCCCAGGCTAATGAGGTTAAGAAGGGCCAGATAACCAATAGGCAGCCGATGCCAAGCCCAGCTAAGGCAAGTATGACTGCAATCCGGTTTGTAAGTAGTGGGTTCACGATCAGGCTTTTGCTCTTATCAATTACTACGACTACAGTGAAGCATCCAGTAACTAGAAAAAAAGAGCCCCTATACAGGGGCTCATATGCACAATCTGGCGGAGACGAGATCCTATTATCTATATGTGCTGATTTAGACACTGGTAGACCGCCCCGTAACCCTATGTAAGTCCTGGCCTCCGTGTTTATTTGGCTCAATATTCATCAATTAATCTATGAATATGTACTAGTATATATGACGGTATGAAGCCGTCTTCGTGAATCCAAGCTGTTATGAGCATGGATTTTGGTAACTAAATTGGTAACGGAGATAAACATGGCAACAAAACTAGATGTTCAAACTATCAGGAACTTAAAAAAGCCCGGAAGGTATACCGATGCGCTAGCAATGGGTCTACATTTATGGGTTAAAGACAACGGAAAGAAATACTGGATATACCGTTATACACACCAGGGTAAGCAAAAAAATATCGGGCTTGGACCATACCCTGACGTGAGTCTGGCTGATGCAAGAATCAAATCCATTGAGGCAAAAAAAATAGTTTCAACTGGAGTTGATCCGAGGCCGAAGAAGGTAGACAGGAGTGCAATGGAAAACCAGCAGATAACTTTTTTAGAATTTGCCAAAGCATTTATAGAGTCAAAAAGCTTGGAATGGACAAATGCAAAGCATCATCTTCAATGGGAATACACAATAAATGAGTATGCAGTTCCGGTAATTGGTAAAAAGACTTTAGATCAAATAACAACTGATGACATCCTAAAGATCCTAAGCCCGATATGGGCCAAAAAGACTGAAACAGCGGTACGATTAAGAGGTCGTCTAGAACTGATTTTGGCTGCAGCGGCAACTCGAAAACTCAGAAGCGGACTCAATCCAGCCCAATGGAAGGGTCACCTAGAGACCGTCTTAGCAAGACCAAACAAAATTAAAAAGGTTAAGCATCATGCCGCCCTGCCCTATATGGATATTCCGAAATTCATGAGTAACCTTAGGAATATGGACGGCGTTGCGCCTTTAGCCCTAGAGTTTTGCATTCTCAACGCATCAAGAACAGGAGAGGTTATTGGTGGGAAATGCAATGAGATTGTCGATCTAACCTGGGAAATACCGGCGGAACGAATGAAGGCCAAAAAAGCTCACCGAGTTCCCTTATGCCCAAGATCCATTGAGATCTTAAAAATTGCCAAAATTCTTGATCCAGAAAGTGACTTCCTATTCTCCAAAAATAAGAAGCCCCTTTCAAATATGGCAATGACAATGGTTATAAGAAGAATGAAATTGAATATAACTGTTCATGGCTTTAGATCCACATTCAGAGATTGGGTAGCTGAGGCCACTAACCATTCATCAGAAGTGGCTGAAATGTCATTAGCTCATGCAATTTCCAACAAGGTTGAGGCAGCCTATCGAAGAGGTGACTTAATAGATAAACGAAGACTTCTCCTTCGGGATTGGGAAATATTTTGTTCAGATACGCCAGAAATTAACAAAACTGAAGCACTAACAGATGCCCTGGAGGCAACGTATGCATAACGCACAACACGATGAACACGAAGAAGTGCATTCTTCCTCAGTCTATTTAGACACAGATATAGACCCGAATAAAGAGCGCTTATTCGATCCCTATCGCTATGAAGATCTAATTCCACTCATAAAACATAGGCTCTCGAAAATAACTGGGATTGCTGACGCATTAAAGATTGCCAAGGGAAAAAGAACTCAGTCCGAACCTCAAAAACAGGCGATTTTTGATTTAGGAGAAAGGCTTAAAAACCTAGAGCAACTAAATAATCCAGCTGCC
>JBIPON010000030.1:0-13541 GCA_044379065.1 Polynucleobacter sp.
AAGGCGCGCAATAGCGTGAAGTTTGGTATTTTCCTCATGTAAATATTATATACATGAATAAAATTCATCTATTCATGAAAAAGCGTCGTTTGTCAGGGAGAGCCAAAAGGACCATCATGTTCCCATCAGGCACGCCTTCCGTAAGTAGCTTGCCGCAGTTCAAACCAATGGATAAAGGAATACAGATGGCCCACACAATGGAACGCGAACGTAAATTGGACCTGGGTGGCAGAGAGTCTATTTATCAGCCCGAAGACGCGAGCTTGATTTACCCATATCAGCCTAAATTTAAATCGTTTGCTGAAGAACGGCAGCATTTAAAAGAACGCTTAGTGGCAGCGTGCAGAGCATTTGCATTGGAAAAGTTTGATTATGGTTTTGCGGGTCATTTAACAGTGCGTGATCCAGAGCACCGCAATTTGTACTGGACCAATCCCATGGCCGTGCACTTTGATCAGGTGAAGGTATCCAATTTAATTTTGGCGGACCATGAAGGTAATGTACTCGAGGGTAAGCATGCTCTCAACCGCGCTGGTTTTGTGTTGCACGCAGCAGTGCATGAGAAACACCAAGACATCGTCGCCATGTGCCACGCACACACGGTGTATGGCACTGCATTTGCTGCACTGGGTAGGCCACTGGATCCGATTTCTCAGGATGCCGCCGCTTTCTTTGAAGACCACATGGTGCTCGCAGAGCAAGCGGGTCAAGTGGCAGTTGAAGACAATGCCGGATATAACGTGGCGGGTTCATTGAAAAAAGTGAAAGCGATTATTCACCGCAATCACGGCTTGTTAACGGTGAGCCGCCATAGCATCGAGGCTGCAGCCTTTTGGTTTATCGCCTTGGAGCGTTGTTGCAAGCAGCAAATGCTGGTTGAGGCGACTGGCATTAAGCCAAATCTTTTAACCCCAGAAGTAGCGCGTTATAGCCGTGAGCACGTTGGAAGCGAGTACATTGGCTGGCTTCACTTTCAGCCAATTTGGGGTTACCTAAAAGAAAATCAGCCTGATATGTTTACCTAAGATAAGCACATAGCATCCTGTTTTAAGATTCAGTAAAAAAGAGGTACTACCTTTTTATAATCAGTGCATTTTTCTGGCCGCTAGGGCTAAAATGGTTTCGTTCAATATACGGAAACCAAATATGAAAATTGCTTCTAAATTCCTTGCGCTCGCCCTAATGGCTCAATGCGGATTTGTTCTTGCCAAAGGCAATGCCGATACGATTTTTTATGGCGGCCCAGTCGTTACCGTGAATGCCAAGAATGAAGAGGTGCAAGCGATTGCGGTGCAGGGTGGCAAAATTGTTGCGCTTGGTACAAAGGATGCGATTACCAAAGACTGGCAATCCAAGACTACTCAGGTAATTGATTTGAAGGGGCAAACCCTGATGCCCGGTTTTGTGGAGCCCCACGTTCACATTATGATCACTGCAGTATTTGAGGGCCTAGGATTAAATCTTAGTAACTTTACCTTGCCCTACGATACCAAGGAGACCCTCATTGCCAAAATGAAGGCGCACCTCAAGACAGTTCCGCCCGGAGGTTGGCTCTTTGGATTCGGCGTTGATCCATCCCGCACCAGCCCTTTCATGGCGGAACTCACTGCGGATGATTTAGATAAGGTGTCCAAAGACGTTCCCATTTTTATCGTCAATCAATCGGGGCATATCGGTTACGTTAATAACAAAGCAATCGAACTTGCGGGCATTACTAATAAAACACCCAATCCTGCTGGTGGCGGTATCTATGTAAAAGATGCACAAGGCAAGCTGACGGGTAAATTGGTTGAGCCCCCTAGTTACTTACCCTTTATGGCCAAAATGCCCAACCCAACAGAAGCCCAGTTATTTGGCGCTATTGAAGGGACCATGAAGAAGATGGCCTCTACTGGCGTAACCACTGCTTCTGAGATGAGTCTTGGTGGCAATTTCGGTGTGGATAAGGAAGCAGCAATTTACAGAGCGATCTTTGCAAAGAAGGCATCCCCCATTCGAGTTCGGGGCTATTTATTTAGTCAAGCGATGCCAGCAGGATATAAGACTATCAAACCCAATGATGGCGATGACATGCTGCGCTTCATTGGAATTAAATACGTAGCAGACGGCTCGACTCAGGGCTTAACTGCAGCATTAAATGAGCCCTACAGTTACCCCAAGAACTCCAAATGGAGCGGCTCCCTCAATTACAAAGACGCTGATATACAAGCCTCAATGAAGTCCTACTTTGATCAAGGCTGGCAGATTTCCACTCACTCCAATGGGGATAAGGCAATTGATCAAGCGCTTAATAGCTATGCCAAGCTGTTAGCTGGAAATAAACAGCCCCAAGATCGCCGTTTGCGGATTGAGCATTTCACCGTGAACAATGCATCCCAGGCCAAAAAAGCAGTACAGCTCGGTGTGGTGCCCAGCTTTACGATTGGGCATGTGCATTATTGGGGATCGGCATTTGATAATTTTATTATTGGGCCGGAGCGCGCAAAGCGCATTGATCCCGCCGCTGAAATCAAGCGCTTAGGTGGAAAATTCACATTGCACAGCGATACGCCAGTGTCGAATGTGGGTCCCCTCAATTACATAACGGAAGCAGTAACCCGGGTATGGCAGTTATCACCCAAAAAAGTATTGGGACCGGACCAAGTCATCAGCGTCGATGATGCCATTCGTGCTGTCACCATTGATGCGGCATACCAAATTTTTGCTGACAATAAGGTGGGCAGTCTTGAAGTGGGCAAGCAAGCCGACTTTGTCGTGCTGGAAAAAAATCCACGTACCACTCCGGCTGCCGATATTCGGGATATTAAGGTCAAAGAAACTTGGGTAGACGGTAAGAAGCAGGCTTGGTAAGGTTAATACGGTCAGGAAGTGCGCGTCTAAAAATTGAATGACACCTTGCTGTAAATAGACCAATCGTATTGAAGATACGATTGGACTACTTGCTTACTTGCGCCGACAGCAAAAAGAAAGTGTTTATTAACGCGGTGCGTCACCATGCCATCAATGGGAACAAACCAGCCCCCGCCAGCCGAGTTATAGATTACGCCATTTTCATCCCATAGCCGTAGTTGTGTATTGCGACCTAATCGAAATCCAACCGTGGGAAAGAGCTGGAGATTGCGGATCAATGCTGGCTGATTGGGGTTCACTTGAAACGAATTGCTTTTCATATCGAAGCCATACATGTAGCGCGCTAGAGGTGAGAAGTCTGTAACGTCTAAAGGATTATTTCCTTTGGGCTTAAAACTAGCGCCGACCTGAGGTCCAATAGCCCACTGACCGTTATTGCCAAAAGGGAAAATGATCCGACCGCCTAAGTTAGCGCCCCAGCTTGGTAAAAGGTTGGGGTGATTTCCCCAGAACGTGAGCATCGTATTGCTTTCGCTGTAGCGATCGGATGAACTGATGGGAATGCCGGCCCCGTATTCCCGCACATACGAGGTATCCAGACGCAAGGTGCCATTAAAACGATTAATGTTAAGGGGCTGATAGTAGCGAAGCCGAATGGTGTTTTTGTAGACATCGCTACCCTGTGAGTCATGGTAGCCCCAAAACTCGAGAATGCGATCCCGAGCATATTGCTCCGAGGTATTTTCAAATCGGGATGAAAACTTATTTTCATCTTCGGATGCAAAAGCAAGTCCAGCCAACAGCTGATTAGCAATGAGCAATATCACTAGATTAAGAAGCAATCGAGGCAACTGAACTCCGCTGTAATGGGATGCAATCGGCTTGATCAGCTTGATGTATTTCAAGGTCAGGCATGCGTTATCAATTGTTGCACACTGATTTTGCTAGTAATGCGCAGATTGAGCCCCACGAAAAAGCGCAGTCAGGCTGTAACCATTCCAAGTCAGCCGCCAATCTGAGTTGAGTGACTAGCGCCACAACGAAGATTCAGGTTATGCCTTAAAAAAGATTAAAAATCATTTAATTCAGACACTTAGAGGCGATCTTACTGATAGGGCTATTAGATGTGGCAGTGGCCTTGGGTAGGCAAAAACCCGAGTGTTTTTTGGGGTATTTGGGTTATGATTTCCGAAGTTACTTAAGAACGCCTGCCGGCACAAGAATACGTCAAAAAACAAGGGGACCCTTATGGCAAAGTTGACCATCAATGGAAAAGCACGCACGATCGATGTGGACCCGACTACCCCGTTACTTTGGGTCATTCGGGAGCAAGTTGGTTTAACGGGTACCAAATACGGTTGCGGTATTGCGCAATGCGGTTCGTGTACTGTTTTACTCGATGGCGCTGCTGTGCGCTCCTGTGTTTTGCCGGTCAGCGCTGCTGAGGGCAAAAAGGTTGAGACAGTTGAGAGTCTCTCGGTGGGCGGCAAGTTAAGCAAAATTCAA
This sequence comes from Polynucleobacter sp., assembly GCA_044379065.1. GTDB lineage: Bacteria > Pseudomonadota > Gammaproteobacteria > Burkholderiales > Burkholderiaceae > Polynucleobacter. The sequence continues at coordinate 4,357 of JBIPON010000030.1, forward strand.
CAGGCCTGGGTTGATAAACAAGCGCCACAGTGCGGCTACTGCCAAACCGGTATGGTCATGGCTGCTACCGCTCTTTTACGGCAGAACCCTAAACCTACTGATGCAGATATTGATGCCGCGGTAACGAATATTTGCCGTTGCGGCACATTCCAAGAAGTGCGTGCCGCAATCCATGCTGCAGCAAAGGCTTGAGGAGAAAACCATGAACGCACCCGTACCTAATTTATCCCGTCGCCACTTCATTGTTGGCTCATCTGCTATTACCGCTGGCCTCGCCATTGGCTTGGAGTTTCCGAGCGTTATCGGCACAGCGAATGCATCCACTGCAGCCAATGCCAGCGCCCCAGAAATCGGCGTTTGGGTTGTGATTCAGCCAAACGATACCGTTGTTATTCGTGTTGTTCGCTCCGAAATGGGCCAAGGCACGATTACCGGCTTAGCCCAATTGGTTGCCGAAGAGCTGGAATGTAATTGGAGCAAAATTACGATCGATTACCCCACTCCAGGCGAGAGTCTCAAGCGCAAAGGCGTTTGGGGATCCTTCTCTACCGGCGGTAGTCGCGGCATTCGAACATCAGAAGACTACGTGCGCAAAGGCGGCGCTGCTGCTCGCATCATGTTAGTTCAGGCTGCTGCAAATCAGTGGGGTGTATCCCCTGCGGAATGCTTAGTAGCCAATAGCATCATCACCCACCAAGCCAGTGGGCGTTCAGTGAGCTTTGGTAAGGTTGCCGCTGCAGCTGCGAAGTTGCCAGTGCCTGATGCAAAAGGAATTGAACTCAAAGATCCCAAGCGCTGGAAAGTCATCGGTAAGCCAATGGATCGCCTCGATAGCTTGGCCGACAAGGTAACGGGCAAACAGATTTATGCCATCGATTTAAAGATGCCAGGCATGCTGACTGCCACCATTAAAGAGAGCCCGGTTTTTGGCGGCAAGGTAAAGAGTTTTGATGCCAGCAAAGTTACGGGAATGAGGGGCGTCAAGAAAGTAGTTCAAGTTGGTGATACCGCAGTCGCAGTGGTTGCCGATACGTTCTGGCAAGCCAAGGTAGCGATGGATCAGTTGCCGATTGTCTGGGATGAAGGTCCCAATGCATCCGTGCAGCAAGCCGATATTTTGAAGCGCTTGGAAGAGGGCCTTAAAGCAGATCAAACCTTTGTGGGCAATGCGAATGGCGACTTTAAAGTGGCCGCATCGAATTCCGCTAAAACCATTGAGGCGCAGTTTTTATATCCCTTCTTGAACCATGCACCGCTAGAGCCGATGAATGCAACGGCCGTCTGGAATCAAGACAGTTGCCGCGCTTGGGTTCCAACCCAAGACGGCGAAGCATCCTTGGCTGCAGTGATTGCCGCATCTGGACTTACCGCTGACAAGTGCGATGTGATTAAGGTAAATCTAGGTGGTGGCTTTGGCCGTCGCGGCGCATTCCAGGACTACACCACGCAGGTAGTCAACATTGCAAAGCAAATGCCTGGCACGCCCATCAAGTTAATTTGGACCCGTGAAGAGGACATGACGCAAGGTCGCTATCACCCGATCATGATGTGCAAAATGACCGGCACCTTTGATGACAAGAAGAATTTGACTGGCGTGCATATGCGCTTGTCGGGCCAATCGATTTTGTCCGCAGTGCGTCCAGCCGTCGTGGCACAAAACAAAGGTATGGATCCATTGGTGTTTCAGGGTGTAGCCAAGGGCGGCGAGCACGGCATTAGTTATGACTTCCCGAATTTGATGATTGATCATGCCATGCGCAATACCCATGTGCCACCGGGCTTTTGGAGGGGTGTCAACATCAATCAAAATGCGGTCTTCATGGAGTGCTTCATGGATGAGCTGGCAGAATATGCTGGTGTTGATCCAGTGGAATTTAGACGCAAATACTCCGCAAACCACCCCCGTAATCTTGCAGTGCTCAACGCCGTTGCAGATCGCATTGGCTGGACCAAGCCAGCTCCGGCGGGCGTGTTCCGTGGCATTGCGCAGCAAAAGTCGTTTGGTAGCTGGGTTGCTGCAGCGTGTGAGCTGTCAGTTACCGATGGCAATAAGATTAAGATTCATCGGATCGTTGCGGCAACGGATCCAGGCTATGCAGTAAACCCAGCGCAAATTGAGCGTCAAGTATCAGGCTCATTTGTGTATGGCTTATCTGCTTTGTTTGAAGAGGAGTGCACCGTTAAGAATGGTCGCATTGAGCAAACCAATTTCGATACATTTGGTTCGATCCGCTTAAAACAAATGCCACCGGTAGAGACCATCATTATTCAAGGTGGGGGTAAAGAGTGGGGCGGTATTGGTGAGCCTACTATTTCTGTGGCGGCACCTGCTGTGTTAAATGCTTTCTACAGAGCTACCGGTAAGCGTCTGCGCACCATACCTCTGAAGAACAGCGGTATTACGCTGGTCTAAGGTATGCGATATGGGGCTGCGCTAGCGATCAGTACGCTGCTAGCGCTCCCCATTCCTTCTCAGGCTCAAGTGGTTTGGACTGGCGATGCGGTGCAGACCGCATTAAGTCCGAGTCCAGGCGATCCCATCAAGGGGCGCGCGATTGTGACCAGTCGCCAAACGGGCTTGTGTATTTTGTGCCACGCCGGTCCGTTTCCAGAGGAGCGATTTCAGGGCAATTTAGCGCCTGACCTGCGATTAAGTATCGCTAATTTAAGTGTAGGCCAGTTGCGTGGACGCCTCGTTGATCCAGCGCGATCGAGCCCCAACACCATCATGCCTGCCTACTTTAGAATAGACCATCTCCAGCGGGTTGCGCCGCAATTTGCTGGGAAGACTGTGCTTACTGGGCAAGAGATTGAAGACGTGCTTGCTTATTTATTGACGATTAAATCACCATGAATCAGCGCCGCCAATTTATTGTTTCAATGACCGCTTTATCCCTCTGCCCATGGCAAAGTGCGAATGCGACGCCAAGCGAGGCCATGCAAGCAATGCAAGCCATTGTCGGCAAGAGTCCAGTTAATACTGGACGGGTTTATTTTGAGTTGCCACCCCTGGTGGAGAGTGGCAACTTAGTTGCCATTAAATTTTCAGTCGATAGCCCAATGACGCCAACGAATTATGTGCGTGCAATTCATATTATTTCCGAGGCCAATCCATCACCCAATGTAGTGACGTGTTATTTCACGCCCCTGTCGGGTAAGGCAGAAGCCAGCACGCGTATTCGCTTGGCTGACTCACAGCGGATGTGGGCATTGGCGCAAATGAGCGACGGCTCATTTTGGCGGACTAGCGTCGATACCGTTGTCACGCTCTCGGCATGTACGGAGATGGTATGAGTCGATCTTCCAGGGCCGTAATCACGATGCCTAAAACGGCAAAAAAGGGTGAAGTGTTTTCAATTCGCGCGATCGTGCAACACGATATGGAGTCGGGCTTTCGGCACACCGAGCAAGGTGTACGAGTGCCACGCGATATTATTCGGAGCTTTATTTGTACCTACAACGGTAAGGAAGTCTTTAAGGCGGATTTGCATTCGGGGGTTGGCTCAAATCCCCTTTTTATCTTCTATGCCAAAGCAGACCAATCCGGTACTTTTGAATTCAAGTGGCAAGGCGATAACAATTACCTCACGATAGTCAACCAAGCCATTACTGTTTCATGATCAAGAGGCAATTAGCCCAGCTTAGTATGCTGTGCTTTGTTTTTGTTGTGGCCATGCCATCGCAGGCTGATCAGCGGCAATCCACTACCGCATTAATGACGCCCAGCAATCAAGCAATGCAACAGGACATCAATTTAAATCCCGCATTGTTTTGGATTATGGATGGAGAAGCGCTCTGGAGCGATCGAGGTAATCCTGCTGGCAAAGCATGTGCCGATTGCCATCAAGACCCAAAGCAGTCGATGAAAGGCGTTGCAGCCACCTTTCCAAAGCGGGTTCAGGGCAAGCTTCTGAATCTGGAGGGGCAAATTAATCAATGCCGTACAAGCCGTCAACAGTCTCCAGCGTTTGCCTATGAATCAAAGCCCTTGCTGGCGCTCAGCACCCTAGTTGCTTACCAGTCGAGAGGACTGCCGATTGTCGCGTCGACCGACAAGGCAATTGAGCCGGATTACAAGAAAGGCCAATCCCTCTATTTTCAGAGAATGGGCCAACTCAATCTATCGTGTGCCCAGTGCCATGATGATCGGGCTGGCTTGAAATTAGCAGGCAGTACGATTCCACAAGCCCACCCCACGGCTTACCCAATTTATCGCATTGAGTGGCAGGGGGTTGGTTCTTTGCAGCGTCGACTGCGTAACTGCGCATCGGGTGTGCGGGCAGAGCAATATGCCTACGGATCGCCTGAACTCGTGGCATTAGAGCTTTACTTAATGCGCAGGGCTAATGGCATGCAGATTGAAAGTCCAGGAGTACGACCTTAAATCAGGGCTGCTTGCCGTACTTCACTGCAATGATTTCAGCCATGACGGAAACGGCTATTTCTGGTGGAGTTAAGGCGCCAATCGCCAAACCAACTGGACCATGCAGGCGCTCTAGTTGTTCCGTCGATACGTTGAATTCTCGTAAGCGCTCTTTCCGTTTTAAGGTATTGGTTAAGCTACCTAAAGCACCAATGTAAAACGCCTCGGACTGAAGCGCATCAATCAAGGCGAGATCATCAATCTTGGGGTCGTGGGTGAGCGCAACAATCGCCGTATGCGAATCGATTCCAAGCTCCTGCATCACATCGTCTGGCATGCCTTGAATAAATTGAACGCCTGGAAGATCTAAGCCTTCGGCATACTCTTCACGGGGATCAATCACAATCACATCAAAATCAGACGCAACGGCAAAATTAGCAACGTAGAGCGATAACTGACCTGCGCCGATGACAAACATCCGCCAGCGCGGGCCATAGGAGGTCTGCATTGTGCTGTCGGTTAAAGAGAAGCCATCGGTTTTAGTGCCCGGGTGCAATACTGATTTTCCAGTATGTAAATCAACTTCGCGGAGGATTAGTTGATGGTCCTCGATGGCCCCTAAGATCGACTCTAAGATGGCTTGCTCTGGCCGAGGTTCGACTAAAAGCCGCAGGGTTCCTCCGCATGGCAGGCCAAAGCGGGCCGCCTCTTCTCTGCTGACGCCGTACACCACCATTTCAGGAAGATTGCGAACCAAGATCTCGGTTTGTACGCGCCGAATTAAATCGTCTTCTACGCAGCCGCCGGATACCGAACCCACTACTTGACCATCGTCCCGAATGGCTAGCCATGAACCAACTGGTCTGGGCGATGAGCCCCAGGTCTGCACTACGGTTGCAATGGCAATTCGCCTCCCTTCGCGCAGCCACGTTAGGGCAGTCTTAAGAACGATGTAATCAGTGCTATTCATGGGTGTGAGTCAGATCAGATTTAAAGCCATTTAGATTGAACTCTATTATCATCATTTTGATCATGACCGATACCGATTTCAGCGATTCCTATCCATTGCGCCTCGCTGTTTTGTTGCTTGCTGCAGGGCAGGGTAGCCGGTTAGGATCCCATCCTAAGGCCTTGTTAAAGCAGAGTGGTGTAACCCTACTAAATCGCCTGTTGGATGCAGTGCAGCCCTTTAATCCAATCGAGTTCATCGCGGTCACCGGTTTTCATTGTGATGCGATTGAGCAGTCCTTGGCGCAAATGGATTCACCTTTCAGCCGATCGATTCGATTGCTGCGAAATCCCACCCCGGAGGTGGGTCAGGCCTCTTCTGTTCGCATTGGCATTGAGGGGCTACATAGTAATTTTGATGTCCTGTTGATTGCCTTGTCTGATCAACCTGCCATTACTACAGTAGAGATAGGCCAGCTACTGAGTGCGTTTTCACAGCGCAGTGCAGGAAAGGAGATAGTGCTGCCAATGGTTCAAGGGCAGCGCGGTAATCCGGTTCTTTTCTCTAAAAAAGCGCTGCAAAATACCGTGGCAGTTGCTGATTTAAGTTGCCGCGCTTACATGGATGCGCACCCGGAGCAAGTAGAGCTTTGGCACACGAACAATAACGCATTTGTATGCGATGTTGACACCCCCGAGGATATGCAAAAGCATCAACTGGATTTATAGCTTGATTTGATTTAGTGCGACTGCGCGCGGATAGCTAAACGTTCGTTAAAAAGCCTTGGCATAGCGCACTATAAAACGATTGCTTTCCATAAAGCCATTCATGGTAGCGATGTCGTTGCCGTATTGCACGGTAAATCGACCTACGCGCGTGTGGGCTACACCACTGAGAAAATAGCGCTGGGTCACGAGGGTATTGTTGCGCTCAACTCCATTCCATGCAGTTTCACCGCCAGTGACATAGACGTAAGTTGCTCCTAGTGTGTAGGTTTGATTAATCCGATAAATGGGCCCGGCTTGGGCGGTATACAAGGGTTTTTGCGTGAGTTGCAGATTTTGATTGGATAAACATGCTGCAGCGCAGGCGCTATTGGCGCCAAACCAGGTGGAGTCGACGGCAACTGCAGCGTCTATATTCTTAGTAACTGGGCGCTGGTAGCCCATTTGCAATGCTTGTGCATAACGATTGCTACCCAAATTGAAGGCTTTGGCATTGGAATACTCACCAGTAGGTAGAAACAGGTAAGCCGCAAGTCCAAGGTATGTTCTAGTGGCGTGATTAGAGTAAGGCCAAATCGCTGTTACGAAGCTGGAGTCTGCCATGCCCTTGCTAGCCGGAAAGGCTGCCAGTGATCCATCGGTTGAGAGGGCGCCAGTTCCGGTTTGCAGGAAACTAACTGCAGGTAGTGAGCCAATGGTGTAGGTGTGCGTTAACCGTAAAAACACCGTATTGCTTTCGAGCTTGGGATCCTGGCCAGTGTTGACGCCGTTCCGGAATAGATCGTTATTTTGACTGTTTACATATGATATGGTTGCCACAGTAACATTGGGTGGCGGGGCGACAATATCACCCGGCTGCAGGTCAATCGCCAAGGCAGGCCGAAACAGCCCGCTCAAAGCAAGTAAAAATAGAAGATAGCCTGTATTTTTCATGATTGGCTATTCTACTTAATCCACCAGTTCAGTTGCCTCAAAACCAGCATTCATCGATTTCGCCGGAATTTCCTGAGGAAGTCATCCTATTTTTGTAATTTCTATTACAGTAGGCTGTTACCAAAAATTAATAGGAGCCATATGAACACACTTGATGCCATTCGCCAGCGTAGAGCAGTAAAGCACTTTGATGCTACCCACCAGATTACCCCCGCTGAAACCGATGCTTTAATTGATCTGGCGATGCAGGCTCCATCCTCCTTCAATATTCAGCACTGGCGCTTAGTTAATGTAAAAGACAAGGCCTTGCGAGTACAGTTGCGTGCAGCAGCCCATGATCAGGCGCAGGTCACCGATGGCTCACTCTTATTTGTGGTGACAGTTGATATCAAAGCATGGGATAAAGATCCGGCACGTTATTGGGTGAATGCACCTAAAGCAGCGCAAGACATCTTGGTGCCATGGATTAATCCGTTTTATTCGGGCAATGAGCAGTTGCAACGCGATGAAGCCATGCGTTCAGCTGGCATCCTATTGCAAACCATGATGTTGGCAGCAAAGGCGATGGGGTACGACTCATGTCCCATGGTCGGCTTCGATTTTAAGAAAGTTGCTGAGTTAATTCATCTCCCAAAAGACTATGCGGTGGCAGCAATGCTGGTGATTGGCAAAGGAACTCAGGCGGCATGGCCCAAGCCCGGATTTATCCCTAAATCAGAAATGGTGATCGATAATCATTTTTGATATGTTCAAAAGCCTATCCTTAGCTACTCTACTGTTCTGTAGTGCGTCCGCATTGGCGTTGGAGTTCTCTGATATTGCTACGGAAGGACAGATTAAATACCTGAAAGAACGCCCCGACCCTGGTGCTTACTCCTATGAATCACGCGTCAAGATTACCGCAGCTAGCTTGGAGAGTGGTAGTGTGCAGATTGCAACCTGCCACTACCAACTCGACCCCATCCGTAAGGTAGTGATTGTGTTTAATCCGAACCGCATTCAAGCGATTGCAGTCAAGAGCATTGATAGAATGGCCTCTGCTGAAGTCAAGAATAATCAAGTGGTTTTGACTGACGTTGAGCGTGGCGCATCGATTTGCATTGATCTGCAATCCAAAGCCTTGGATCAGGTAGGTGCAGGCCAATATCGCCTGAATGCTGGCCCTCTAATGCGTCGCTACTTGGATGGCTACTTACCCATGGCAGCAAAAATACGCGTGGACTGGCCTACCAATATGCTCATCGTGGAAAAAACCACCCCTTCTGAGAAAGAAGGTATTCAGGTGGTGCAGGGGAATGATGGCGTGCAATTAAATATGATTTTTGCTGGGAAGATGACGGCGCAGATTGATTTGAAAAAGCCTGACTAATACGTAGTCTAGCCATTTCTTTATTACCATTCTTATAACTTTTAAACCATTAACGAAAAGCAGCTATGCTACTCAACTTAATTAGCCTCTACATTGTTGCAGCCTTGGTCGGCATCATGGTGTTCTTTACGGTTGCAGTAGCACCTACCGTATTTAAGGTACTGCCAGCCGAATGGTCTAGTAAGTATGTGCGGAGTTTCTTTCCGAAGTACTACGCCTTTTTGTGCTTCGCCTGCATTGCTGCCTCCTTGCTGGCGAACGATGCGTTGATTAGTAGCTTGACGTTTATATGTGCGGTTCTTTTTGCGATAGCGCAATTCATTCTTACGCCTGCAATCAATAAAGCGTCAGACAACAAAGACAAAAAGCGTTTTGGTCTTTTGCACGGACTGAGCGTGGTGATCAATGTGCTGCAGTTGGGTATTTTTATCTATATTTTGTGGCCATCCGCAAGCTAAGTAGAGACTGAAAATCGGTGTGGCAGGGCAATTCCGCATAAAATGAGTCCTCTCTTTTCTATATTGCCCTTGTATGTCCTATAACGGTCGCCTTACATCCCTCTCGCATGGCGGTGGCTGCGGTTGCAAAATTGCGCCCGGTGTTTTAAGTAGCATTCTGAAGGCATCTCCTTTGCGCGCGCTACCGGCCGCTTTGCTTGCCGGCAATGAGAATAATGAAGATGCGGCGGTTTACCAAATCAATGCGAACCAAGCGATTGTGGCGACCACTGATTTTTTCATGCCGATCGTCGATGACCCCTATGAATTTGGACGGATTGCAGCAACCAATGCCATATCGGATATTTATGCGATGGGCGCACAGCCGCTGTTTGCTTTGGCTCTGTTG
>JBIPON010000031.1:0-13518 GCA_044379065.1 Polynucleobacter sp.
CTACCTTTGGTTTGGCTTCAGGCTTAGTTTCAGGCTTGGCCTGAACCGGAGGATTGGCCGCAGGAAGATCGCCTGTGCGAATCACAATGTCCCCAGAGCCTTTGTTGATCTTATTTAGCAATGCTTTGCTCAGATCATCATCGCTCGGCCCCGAGGCAGCAGCTACTTTGGGCTTCGCACTGGCCGCCGCAGGCGAATCGCTAGCAGTGGCATTCGTTACCATCATGCAGGACAGCACCATGGCCAATAAGGAGAGAGGTAATTTGGTATGTACGTTCATAGTGATAGTAACGGCTATTTTAGAAATGCTGTTTATATTGCTATATAAATCAATGCGTTGCAGGCCCTGCCCTGCTGCTTATGGGACTGCCCGCTTTGGGGTGGCCTTTTTTGCTGGTGATCCGGCGGGCGAATCCGACGCAACACCGTTTCCAATACTTGGCAGAACATCAATAACGGGTTTTCTGCTGCGCGAAAACATCCAATCGCACTTCATTAAGCCGGCTGAATCCTGATGGCTCTCGAGCGGCGTAGACTGCTTCAAGGCCACCTCCAGGGCGGCATCGGTTGGGGGTGGAGTCAGGTCATTGCTCGTTGCCCACCGTAAAAAACGCTGATACGGACCAAGCTTGGGCAACTTTCCGGGGTCAGCATAAAAATTGGCGCTGCAGATTTGCAAACGGCGCTCAATTTCACTGGCGGGCAGGTAATATCCTTCGACTAATAAAGAAGCTACCCTTAGATTACAACGAGCCCATGCAGCCATCTCGATCTTGGAGCCAACGGTGCTTTTGCCATCCTGTTTTTCTGACAATAGGGACTCCACTTCACACTGCATGCGTTGGCCACGAATCTGCAATTTCCCGCAAATCTCCTGTCCATTTTCAGCGTAAGGATCGCGCTCTATGGTCGGCGGGAAAGGGAACTTGGTCTCGCAATCCACAGGGCCTACTGGGGCTTGCCCAAGGGAATTCTGCGTAATCCGTGCAGCCTCTTCCGATGTCAAGATTGAAATGCTGACGGCCTGAGGCTCGGTTGCAGAAGTGGGCAATGCTTGAGCAAAGCCGGCAGGACTGATGGCAGATAGACAGAAAGCCGCTGATAGAGTAAGGGCAACATTATTTTGCATTGGGAACCTCTACGCCTTGGCGCATCAATTGCAGTGGATTTTCGAGGGAGCGCTCCAACACAATTTTTAAATCAGGGAGAATCATAAATATAACCAAGAAAGCTAAGGGAATGCTTACCGCAAAACCCACCGAAAACAAATTCATTTGGGGACTTGTTCTGCTCAAAAAAGCTTGCGTTAAGTTAAACATCATATAGACCAAGAGTACCGGCATTGCCAATATTAATCCGAGACGAAACGAAGCGGAAACCAAATCCAATATTCCTTTGGACGACCACGCGTCAGGCCAAACCCCAACCGGAATTGTTTTAAAGCTGTTTAAGAGAATTTCAAGCACAACCAGATGAACATTTAAAGAAAAGGCTAAGGCAATTACAGTGAGGCCTAAAAATTGACCGACTAAACCCGAATCGAGTGCTGGATCTCGGAATGCGGTGGAAGCAAAGCTAAAGCCAGCCTGAAAAGAAAGGATTTCTGCCGCAACGTCGATCACCATAAAACCAACGCGGATTACAAAGCCCATGAATGCACCAATGCATAACTCAATCACCGAAGCAAAAAACGTAATGCTGCCAGGATTCGGAATTAACCCAGACGCAATGACAGGCATCATGTACGCCGCAAACGCAAGCGCCACCATCAATCGAAATCGCATTGGAAGAGCCCGAAAGGCAAATAGCGGCATGGTTAAGAAAAGGCCAAGCACCCGCATCGAGGCGAACATAAAAATCGCCATGTACTGCTCAATCTGAAGACCGGTGATGGTCAACATATATTAATTCACCAAACCCGGTATGCTGCTGTAGAGCGCTTTAATGTAGTCAGTGAACAAAACCAAGGTGACGGGGCCAATCAAAACGATGACGAGACCAAACACAATCAACTTGGGTACAAATGCTACTGTCGACTCATTTACAGAGGTTGCGGCCTGCAAAATACCAATCACCAAACCAACAATCAACAAAGCCATCAAAATGGGGCCGGCTAATACCGCAGCCATCCTCAAGGCCTGGTAAATTAAATCGATGATGACTCCGCTTTCCATGGCAGCTAATTAATATAACTTTGTACAAGCGAGGTGGCTAACAGCGCCCAGCCATCCGCTAACGCAAATACAATCAGCTTTAGGGGTAAGGAGAACATCATGGGCGAGACCATCACCATACCCAGCGAAGTCAAGATACTGGCGACCGCAAAGTCAATTACCAAAAAGGGAAGGTAGATCACAAAGCCAATCAAGAAGCCCGTTTTGATCTCTGAAATAGCAAAAGCAGGTATCAATACCGTGAATGGCACATCCTCGCGCGTATCAATATTTTGTCCATACATCCTGGCAAACAGATTGAGGTCATCCCTGCGCGTCTGCTTGAGCATAAATTCTTTTAAAGGCTTGGCACCAACCTCTACCGCTTCTGGGAAACCCATCTTACCGGCAGAGTACGGTTGGTATGCATTCTTATAAATCGAGTCAAAGACTGGGTTCATGATGAACAGGGTCAGGAAAAAAGACAGTCCAATCAAGACAATATTAGGAGGCATCGTCGTCAAACCCAAGGCCTGACGCAACAACGAAAAGACAATCAAAATTCGGGTGAAACTGGTCATTAAGACCAAGGCAGCCGGTAGAAAACTCAGTGACGTTAGTGCGATGATCGTTTCAACTGGAACGGCATACGACGTACCGGCAGCACCTGACTTAGCAGTGACGAGCGGCAAGGTCTGACTCCACACCGCTAATGGAAACAGCCCAACGAGGGCTGTCAGACCAACGGAGTACCAAAATATTTTTCGCTTCATCCCAATTTTCGTTTCACAAACTGGCGCAAGTTATTTGCAAAGTCAACGCTTGCTGCTTGCGGTTTCAAATTGGCTACGTCCTCAGGATCAAGTTCGGTGATCAAGGTAATTTGACTGGGCGTATGGCCTACCACCAAAATGCGATTTAAGACATTGAGAACAATCACGCGTTCACGGGGACCCAATGCCTGCTGGGCCAAAATCATCACATGGGGATTGCTGGTGCGGATAGCAGCGTCGCGTTTAACTAGGAAAGCGACTACCCAAATCAGCGCTGCTGCCAGCGCGAGCCAGATGAATGAAAAGAGCAACATACCTCCAACCGTGGAGTCCATGTCAATTAACGATTAATTTTTCGCAGACGCTCTGCTGGAGTCACGATGTCAGTCAAGCGAATACCGTAACGGTCATTCACAATCACAACCTCGCCCTGCGCAACTAAACATCCATTCACGACAACCTCTAGGGGCTCACCCGCCAAAATATCCAATTCAATCACTGAACCATAGGTTAAGTTAAGTAAGTTGCGGATTTGCATTTTGGCGCGGCCTAACTCTACCGTGACCTGAACGGGCACGTCCATAACGAGATCAATTTCATTGAAATCGGGGTTGGCTCGTGTCCCCTCCTCTAAATTATTAAAGGTGGCCTTACGCAAGGAACCGGATACGTCGGCACTCGTCATTGATTTCGCTAAATCGTTGTCATTTTCAGCCATGGTGATTCCTTATTCTGTGCTTTCTCGGTGCTTTATTGGCCATCGGGGACTAAACCATCTGCCGCTGCGCTTATTGTATCGCTTGGACTGGCAGTTACGGGCGCCTGAGCCTGACTTTGGGCGGCCTCTGGAAGTTGTTCATAAAGCTCGCCTTTTTCAGCGCTTCGCATCATGCTTGGGCCAAGCCGTGCGCTTTCAAGGGGGCTCTTCAGAAACTCCGTCGGATGCTGAATCGTACCCACCTTGACCGAGTAACGGCCATCCTTGGTGCCATATTGACCCTTGATGACAGGCAAACCATCAACATATACCGTAACCGGGTCATTAATCTCAATCGGGATGATGTCCCCAACCGAAAGGGACGTAATTTCACGGAGCAACATCTGTTTACGCGCTAATACCGCTACGGCTGTAACCGGAGCCTCGTGCACCTGATCATTTAACAAGTCAGTCCAGTGCTGATCGGGTTCGGTCGCAAAACCCTGCATATTGTTGTACAAAATACTTTTGACTGGCTCCAGCACCCAAAATGGAATGCATAGATCTATGTCGCCCGGCCGGCCATTAATCTCAATCGTGAACTTGGAATGCAAGACCATCTCGCCTGGCGAGGTGATCTTGGCAAAACCGAAGTTAGTTTCTTGGCGCATGAAATCAAACTTAATTTCGTAAACCGACTTCCATGCTTTTTCGTATTCGCTTAAAAAGGCATCGACTAAGCGACGAATAATGCGTAATTCAGTGGCGGTATATTCGCGTAAATTGAGTCGTGGGGCCAAACGCCCCTCACCACCAAACATATTGTCAATCGCGATATAGACAACACCCGGATCCACAATCCAGCAGCCCACCCCCCGCAAGGGACGAATACCAACAATATTAATGTTGGTACGCTCGGGAAACTCATCGACGAATTTTTGATAGCTCTTCACCACCGGAAGGTGCATCTGCACCTCAATGGGTGCGCGGATCATATTGAAGAGGGTAAGGCGAACAGCACGACTAAAGCGCTCGTGAATCAACTCCAGCGTCGGCATGCGGCGCCGAGCAATAATCTTCGATTTATCAAACATCGCACGCTGATCTTCAGCGTCAATGTTCATCTCGACATTGATTTCCTCTGCCGCCATGTTTTCCTAGGTGGACTTTCTAAAGTGGTCGATTACTGCATCACAAACGAACTGAACAGCACGGCTTGTACCGGCAAATCCATTTCGGTGACATTCCAAAATTCAGCGGCAGCGCGGGCTGCTTCACTTGTAATTTTTTGGCCAGAAGATGTCTCTTTAGGAACCGCTCCAATGCGCTCTAAATTTTGCATGTCCGCAGTACCAGGTTGCTGCTGCAAAATATAAATGGCAGTTAATTGAGGCGCAATGATGGAATTAATAACCAATGCAATTTCTCGCGCCATCATGACTTTGCCTTCAACCGTGGCCAACTCTTGCATTTGCCGCGAAGACAGCACCGTGATAATTTTGTCCCGAATCACTGGCATGAAATTTTTGATTTTGCCCTCTGTAGCGGAATCATTCGTTCTCAGAACGATTTTTGCCTGCAGATAGTGTTCGCCACCGCGCCCAGGCAGATTCACGATCATCTCTTCCAGCGGGATATAGATCGGTGGAGCATTTTCTTTACGATCCATCAACTGTTTCTTCAGAATATTTTCGGGGCGCTTGGCCTCGGCTTCTTTAATCTTTCTAGCTTCTTCAGAGCTTTTCATGTACATGTAACCGCCCACGGCAGCCACCAGCAGAACCACAACACCAATGATGATGAAAAGCATTTTCTTGCTTTTTGGTTTTACTGCTTCTTGGGTGTTATCTCCATTTGCTGGGGTGGCTGCACCAGCCGCCGGCGCTGCAGCATTTGGATCTAAAGTCGGTTCAATACGCTCTTCATCAGCCATCGCTGTATTCCTCTTTACTCAATAATATCAAGCATACAGGTGAACTGCATTGCTGTTATCCCTATTATCACCTGATCGGACCGAACCGATAGCTAATGTTGTATCTGAGCGTTGAGAAACTGGGGGTGGACTGTTGTAAAAACCCGGTCGAGCATTACCAAAGGCTTGCTCGCGTGCCTGCTGAAATTGACTGTCCTGCCTCAAATCCAGGGATAAATTAAGGCCCATTTGGGCAAATTCATTTTTCAAGTTCTGGCCGCCTTGATCCAGTCGGGACTTGGTGGCATCACTAGCGCCTTCCACTATTAGGTGGGCACGTCCAGCTTGGTCAATCCGCAGATCAATCCGAATGGTTCCTTGCTCTGGCGGGGTTAACTCCAACAGGATGCGTCCGCCGCCCGATTTGGCCGCATTCATAACCTGCTCATGAAGTGGGCCAGTGGCCAAGGAAACCTCGGCAGCTTTCATTTCAATTTTTTGCTGATTACTGACATTTTGAGTGTCTATGCGCGCTAAATTAGCTGCATTGGTGGGGATCAATTCGCGCGCATCCAAGGCGTCTTTAAATTCCCTATTTTCATTAAGGAATACGCTATGCGCCTCGATTGCGCCCTTCGCATCCACGGCGCTAGCACTCAGTAATGGCATGCCCTTTGCGGCCGCAGTTTTATCGTTTGACTGGCCTGGCGTCAAAATGGGATCCGCTGCCTTGGCTTTAGCTACTTTTTCGCCAGTGCCGATCAGTGCATTAGCTGCTTTAGGATCTGTGGCGTTTTGAATGCTGGCAGCCTTAGCAGGGTCAACTAGACCGGCTTGCTCCAGGACCACGGTTGGTTTTTGCTGTCCAGCACCTTCCACTGCCAATAACTTAATCGAACCCAAGTCGGTACCCTTATTCATCAGGTCCGTTAATTGCGTTTGAATCTCAGGTGGCAGGGTAATACCATTTTTCTGAGCCAAGCTTTGAATCGCGCTCGCAATTTGGGCTGGAGTTTGCGTTGTAGTTTGACCTAAAGACTGTTGTTGCAATGCCTGCATCAGGGATGCCGCCTGACTCTGCATTGCTATTTCAGCGCTTTGGCCAGATGCTTTCATGGCTCGCGAGAGCGCTTGCGTAATTAAGGCCGATTGCTTGGCATCGAGCACTTGTTGGCCGCCCGTCTGGGCGTTGAGGCTTGCCATCAAGCTTTGAATACGCGCCGCCGAATCATTGTTTGCCGAGTTCAGCTGCGGGCTTGCCGGATTAGGCGCTTGCAAGGCGGTATTTAAGAGACCTTGTGCAGCAAGCTGTGCCATCAATAACTGCATTGAATCGGTAATTTTTGCAGGATCTTCCGCTTGAGTGCCCATTCTCGGCAAATTTTGCCGACTAAATGCCAGCGGCATGGGTTGAAGACTAGCTCTATCTGATCCTGCCCGCGCCTCAAGGCGCGTCATGCTGGAACGATCCAAGGCAGCTGCAAAGGCTTCAAATCCGGCGGGCATAGCCGAGCCGCTGGGCATAGAGCCTGGCTTGCTAGTGGCGCTATTCGCGTCACTGGCTGCTGCTTGCATTCGAATTTGACCTACTGTTGGCATAGCCTCTCCAAAAGGAACACTACTTACTATGCATCTTTCGTGCCAGAATTGGCACTTGCCCTCGCAGCGTAGTTGTCTTCAAACAGGTTCATTTCCGCCTTGGCCTTCTTTTTCCTGGCTTCCAGCTTCATTTTGTCGACTAATTTTGTTAGGCCGCGAGTACGCATTCTGGCCTGGGTGGCGGTTTTAAGGGTGTCTTCTGAGGCTCTGGATAGACCTTGAATTTGCCCATCCATCTCGATGGAGCTCTGAATCAGCTTTTCTCGAAACGCGTTGGCATCCTGAATAAACGCAACAGAAACGCTTTGATTGCCGCCGGCGATCATTTGCACTTCATAGTCCTTGGCATACTCAAGTACTTGATTTTTAAAGGCTTTAGTTTGATTTACCTGTCCGGCAGCCCTTTTTGCGCGGGCCATGGCTTGATCCTCGCGGATCTTGGCTAGGCGCAGAAGTAGTTCAATTGCAGACATGGCGCATTACACCACTGGCGGAGCAATCTCAAACAGGCGCCTTTCCGTTTCCTCAATTGGAATGGCTTGTTCGGCATCTTGCTGTAAAAAAGCCTGAATGTGGGGCCACGCTTGCAGTGCAGCATCTAAATCCGGATCGGTTCCCGCAATGTAAGCGCCCATCGAGACCAAATCGCGTCCCCGCATGTAGCGACTGTAAAGTTGCTTTAAGCGCCTTGCAGATAAAAGGTGCTCTTTTGATACTACTTTGGGCATCACCCGAGAAATCGACTTCTCCACATCCACTGCGGGGTAGTGGCCGCTGTCGGCCAATTCGCGGGATAAGAAAAAATGCCCGTCCAAAATACCCCGCGCGGTATCCGCCACCGGATCATTGGTGTCATCACCTTCGAGTAAGACGGTATAAAAAGCCGTAATCGAACCATTTGGGTTTGCGCCATTACCAACCCGCTCAACCAGTTCCGGCATCCGCGCAAATACGCTGGGGGGATAGCCTCTGGCTACGGGCGCCTCCCCTAAGCTCAGACCAATCTCGCGCAAGGCCATGGCGTAGCGCGTTAAGGAATCCACAATTAAAACGACGTGCTTGCCCTGATCCCTAAACCATATAGCTACATCGGTGGCGTACGAAGCGCCTTTTGAACGCGCCAATGGGGAGGCATCTGCAGGGGCAGCAACCACCACCGCGCGCTTAAATGATTCTGGGCCAAGTGTGTCCTCACAAAACTCGCGTACCTCGCGACCGCGTTCGCCAACCAAACCAATCACAATGACATCTGCGACGCAATTGCGCGCCAGCATACCGAGCAAGACACTTTTACCGACGCCTGATCCTGCAAAAATACCAACCCGCTGCCCACGGCCAACCGTCAGCAAACCATTAATCGCTTGGATACCGACATCCAAAGGTTCGTGGATTGGTATGCGGTCCAGTGGGTTTAAGGTTCTCTGAATGAATGGCGAAAACTGCTTTTCGCCATAGCCCTTGCCATCAATCGGACGACCCAAGCCATCGACTACGCGCCCCAAGAGGCTTTCACCAATTGGCAGCGGCTCTCCAATGCTATTGGAGGTATAGCCCGAACCTGAATTAAATGGCGTGTTTGCCGGATAGACCAGCGCACCCGGAGAGATGCCATCCATGGCATCGATCGGCATCAAATACGTAATGGCGCCATTAAAACCAATACACTCCGCATCGTAGGTTTTACCGCCAAGCTCAGACAAAATCGTTGCGCCGGTGCCAATGCTCATGGGCAAACCCTCTACTTCGAGCACGATGCCAGAAACGCGTTTGAGCTTGCCTTCCCGAATCGAGCGCGGAGTTTGCGCCAAGTGCTGCCGGCGCGCCTCCAGCTGATCCGCCAATTGAGCGGGCAACAAATGGCTCACTCTTTTTCTGCCGGCGGCGGGCCCAGAACATCGGCGGGCGGATCTGGATCCAATGCAGGAGGTTCACTGGGCGCATTGCCGAGCAACTGCGTGTCGCTCTGTGGCATTGCATCGGCTGTACCGTCTATCTCTGCAGTGCCGTCTAAACCCAAGGCATGGCGAACGAGCGCAAGGCGGGCTTCTTGACCAACGTCGATTCGGGCGCCGCTGACTTCAACATAAGCATGCCCTGGACGCACGTCCGCATCGACCAAAATGGTGCAGTTAAATGGCAGCCCCGGGTCATCGACAATCTTTTTCCAGGACTCCACTTCTTCGGCCCGTAAACGCAGGTATAAATTTTCACCCGGACGGGGCAGACGCATCAGCGCCTCTTGAACTGCGGCGACAAAAGGCGCGCGCTCCATCGATGCATTTGCAGTGAGGCGTGAAGCGATTTCAAAACTCAATTGGGTTAAAGGCTCAGCAATCGCTTCGGGCATACCGGTGAGCGTCTCCAGCAAGCGGCCTAGAGCATCTTGCAGGCGCTTGGTTTCTTCATCTGCTTCTACGTAGCCTTGCTTGTAGCCTTCACGGTAACCCGCCTCTTTACCTTCTTTGTAGCCAGCATCCCTACCTTCCACAAAGCCTTGGTTCGAACCCAACTCATACGCTTCTTTGTAAGCGCCCTCTCGAATGGCCTCGACTTCTTCCACCGTTGGGTAATAAATAGGCGCAACCTTCGGCGGCTTAGGGGGCTTTGGCGGATCGAAAGAGGGCGGCTCCCACCTCGTCAGCAAGGAGTCCTCATCAGAGGAAGGCATCGGCTGACTTGCCCCTTTCCATGATCATGCGGCCTTCATCGGCCAAGGCGCGTGCAATGCGGATAACTTCTTTTTGCATTTCTTCGACTTCTTGCACCTTGACGGGTGGCCTGGTTTCCAGGTCTTCGCGTACGCCGTCGGCAGCACGCTTTGCCATATTCTTGAAAAGTTTTTCGCGCAGCTTGGGGCTTGCGCCTTTCAAGGCAACGATTAAGGTGTCTTGTGGAACTTCTAACAACAAGGTTTGTAGCGAGCGATCTTCGATGTCGTTGAAATCCTCGAAGACGAACATCTTCTCTTGAATCGCATCGGCCAATTCCACATTGAAATTGCGAATCGTATTGAGCGCTTCTTTGTCCAAACCGCCCGAGAGCATATTGAGAATTTCCGCAGTCGGCACCACGCCACCCACGGTACTTCTGCGGAAATCCGCATCGGGTCCTGCAGAGCGAGACATCACTTCGTTCAACTCCTTCAAGGCTGCCGGCTGCACCTTCTCGAGCAAAGCAATACGGAGAATCAACTCATTACGTAACTCATCACCAAATAACTTCAGCACCGATGCCGCCTGAGATGGATCTAAGAACACCATCACGGTAGCAATAATTTGCGGATGCTCATTTTTGATCATCTCGTACAGCACATCGGACTCCATCCGCTTGAGTGTCTCAATACCAGACATGTCCAGCGTAGACTCAAGACGACCCAGTAAGTCAGAAGCGCCCTCTGCACCCATGGCTTTGGTTAGCATGTTTTGCATGAAGGAGTCAGTATCAAACGCCACTTGCGAGTTATTTTCAGTGACATCTTTAAATTGACGCAATACTTGCAAAACCAAATCACGACTTAAGGATCGCACCACCGCCATTTTTCCGGAAAGGCGCTGCACTTCAAATGGGGTCATTTGGCGCAAGACGTTTGCTGCCGATTCAGCACCAACCGCCAACAAAACCACGGCGGCACGCGAAGCTCCATCCAGCTCATCAAAAGTCAGATTGCCGGATTGAGTTGCTCCCTTAACACCTTCTTTAAGGGCTTCAGCGATCGAGAGCTGTTTGGGGGCGGCTACTTCATCCGGCATCGTGTTTACCCTTCATCTCAAGCAGCAGAGGCCGCAGCGGCATTGGCAGTATTGGTCTTATTGGCATCGTCTGCTAACCACTCTTTAAATATAGAGGAAACCACTTTGGGGTTCTCTTCCACGAATTCTTGTGCGTACTTGAGTAACTCGTCGTACTCTTGCTTTTTCTCTTCGTCTGCACGCTTCTTCTCTTCTTCCAACTTAGCACGCTCCTCCTCAAGGTGAGCACGCTCTTCCTCTTCAGCAATACGCTGACGCTCTTTGAGCAGCTCCATTTCCATGCGGCGTTTCTCGCGCGCCTTCGGATCCATCTGAGCCATCTCGGCTTTGATTTTCTCGTCAAACTCTTCTTCGATGCGCTGCTCTTCGAGGGCCTCGTCCATTTTCTTAGGAAAGAGCAATGGCTTGACTACGCCAAAGAAAATAATCGCCAAGGAACCCAAAATAATGGCGAACTTAAAGAACTCCTTGCTGAGCTCTATGACACCGGCCTGTTTATAAAACGGCGGCTCTAAGTCAGGTTCAATCTTAAATGGAATGTTGGCAACGCTGACGCTATCGCCACGGCGTTCGTTAAACCCAAGCGCATCGCGGGCTAAATTATTAATCTGCTCTATTTCTTTGGTGCTGTACGGAACTGGCTTGAGGGGATTGCCGTCCTTATCTAACCCCGGAGGCTGCTTGAAATTGACAACAACACCGGCGGAAATCCTTCTAACCTGACCCTTTTGGGACTTAATGCTCTGAATGGCGCGATCCAATTCATAGTTGATCGTGGCATCCCTTTTGAGATTGGTGGCCGTTCCGCCAGAACTGCTTGGGGGTGCATTGAGGTTCTGCGGTCCGGTATTGGCGGCCGCTCCGCCTGGAGCATTAATGGGAGCCTGCGCGGCGCCGGGTGGCTGGTTAGTCAGAGCGCCGGGGACGCCCGCTGCAGCAGATCCAGGCGATGCCGCTTCATTGGTTTGCTGGCTGCGAATGGAAGATTGATTGGGCGGCGAGTTACGACCAAAGGTTTCTTCGGTGCGCTGCACCTCGCCAAAGTCCATATCCACCGTAACCTGCGCGCGGACATTCTCTTTGCCAGTGATGGGCTCCAGAATCGCCTGAACCCGCTTCGATAAGGCGCCCTCTAATTCCGCCACATACTTTAACTGTGTACTGTCGAGACCCATGAGACGCTGAGCATTGGGTGCCAATAGGCTGCCTTCAGCATCCACAATCGTCACACTCGCAGGGCCTAAATTCGGCACCGAAGAGCCAATCAAATTAGTAATAGCAGCGACTTGTTGCGAATCCAAGAAACGGCCCGGATGCATCGTAACGACTACCGAAGCCGTGGGCTTTTCTTGCTCGCGCATAAACGCAGTTTGCTTCGGGATCGCCAGCATCACTCTGGCTGATTTGACTTGAGCTAATGAACTAATGCTACGGGCTAATTCACCTTCAAGGGCGCGCTGATAATTAACTTGCTCAACAAATTGGCTGGTGCCCAATTTCTGGTTTTCAAGGAGCTCAAAACCGACGTTGCCTGCCTTCGGCAGCCCCTGTCCAGCAAGGCGCAGACGGGTTTCATACACCGAAGACTCCGGAACCAAAATGGCGGCGCCCCCTTCAGTGAATTTGTAAGGCACATTCATCTGTTGCAGGGCGGCCACAATCGCAGCCCCATCGCGCTCATTGATGCTTGAAAAAAGAACCCGGTAATCGTCTTTACTGCGGCCTGAAACCGAGACAAAAATCAGCACCGAGATAAATAAGAAAAGTGCTGCAGTAACAATGAGACGTTGCTGGAGATTGAGGGCACCAAAGCGCTGCTGCAATTCACCTAATTTTGAGGGGAGTTTCACCTTGCCCGTGAACGGGACAGCTGCTGGAGCGGCTAAGGAGGCGGCCTTAGAGCCAATACTGACTACTGCTGCATCCTTTGCGCTTTCCTGTAATCCGGGCTTTGCTTCTTCGCTCAATGGGTCGATTCCGTCAAATCAGGCAATGTGATTTATAGATCATAGCACTAAATATAGAACATTTTTGCCTTTTTTCCCTAAATATTGATATTCTATGCGCTGAATGAGGCAAAAATTGCCGCCTTGCGTATCGGTAAACGCAAGCCATGAATTACGCATTAATAGGCATCGAAACACATTGACCAAGCCCGCTGCTACTGTAAACGTGGAGAATGATCCCGCCCTGGCTGCAAAGCACCTGGAAGAGGCGTTTGCCATTTTTTATGCGGAGTCCCAAAAACTCGAGGCCCAGCAAGCAGACCTCCAGGACAAGATCAATCAACTGAGTTCTGAGCTACAGCAATCGAATCAACGGCTTGGCATCTTATTAAATGCGATTCCAGCTGGTGTGATCTTGCTGGAAAACAACATCGTCTTGCTCCATAACCCAGCCGTATTGCATTTTTTACCCAGCCTTAGCAAAAGCCAGCAATTTGCATTGCCAAAGGAGTGGCAAGCCTCGATTGCCCCCGGTGAATACGTAATTGGCAGCCCAGAAGACCCTAACGCACCACAAAAAATGGTGCAGGTTATTCGAATTGATGAAGGCATCCGCAGCTTTATTCAGATTCAAGACATTACTGCCAACATTGCGCTTCACCAAGAAACCCAGCGCGAGAACCGCCTCA
>JBIPON010000189.1:0-3495 GCA_044379065.1 Polynucleobacter sp.
GAGCAGTATCTTGAGCTATCATCTAACGTTTTTAAAAATATCGATGGTATTGTAAAACATCGTAAATGGATACCTTACACGCACTGGGCCATGGAATGTACTAAATGAAAGTACCTTTTAATAAGCCATATATGACTGGCGAAGAAATAAATAATATAACGATTGCCCATAAAAATGGAGTGTTGGCAGGTGATGGCCCATTTACAAAGCAATGTCATCAGTGGTTAGAGAAAAATACTAATTCCCATAAAGTTTTACTGACGCACTCTTGTACTGCGGCATTGGAAATGGCGGCGATTCTACTTGATATAAAGCCCGGCGATGAAATTATCATGCCTTCCTATACATTTGTGTCTACAGCAAATGCCTTTGTGCTTCAAGGTGGCATACCCGTATTTGTAGACATTCGTTCAGATACATTAAATATAGATGAGAGCCTTATAGAGTCAGCAATTACCTCCAAGACGCGCGCTATCGTTGTTGTTCACTATGCAGGCGTTGCCTGCGAAATGGATGTAATTATGGAGATTGCTCGCCGTCGAGGATTGCCGGTCGTAGAGGATGCTGCGCAGGGTGTTATGTCAACATACAAAGGTAGAGCGCTTGGTTCAATTGGTGATTTGGGTTGTTATAGTTTTCATGAAACAAAAAATGTTATCTGCGGCGAGGGCGGCGCCTTATTAGTGAATAATCCTAGCTACGCAGAGCGTGCTGAGATTATTAGAGAAAAGGGGACAAACCGTAGCCTTTTTTTTAGAGGACAAGTAGATAAATATACTTGGGTTGATCGTGGTTCATCATATTTGCCTGGAGAGTTAAGTGCGGCATTTTTATTTGCTCAACTTCAGGCGGCCGAAGGAATTACTAACAGAAGACTAGATCTTTGGAATCACTACCACCAATCTTTTGAGATACTAGAGTCTAAAGATTTAGTACGGCGCCCTATAATTCCTCCAGGCTCGACACATAATGGGCATATGTATTATTTACTTTTGCCGAACCTAGATAAAAGAACAAAGTTTATCGAGTCCTTAAGGAAGCGCGATATCAGTGCTGTTTTTCACTATATACCTCTTCATTCAGCGCCAGCCGGGATCAAGCTTTCCCAATTTCATGGTGATATGCGAAATACGAATGAATTATCTGATCGACTTGTGCGACTCCCATTGTGGTTAGGCTTGGAAAGCCATATAGATGAGGTAATTCAAAATGTAATTAAAATTATAAATACCAATCGCGCTTTACCTTAGATCTCGCACATGACCACCTCCCTTATTACTGGCATCACCGGTCAAGATGGCGCCTACCTTGCTCAGCTTTTGCTCGATAAAGGCTATATCGTTTATGGCACATACCGTCGCACCAGCTCTGTTAACTTTTGGCGTATTGAAGAGCTGGGTATCCAGAGCCATCCCAATCTCCATTTAGTTGAATACGATCTGACAGATTTAGGCTCTAGTATTGCATTAGTTCAAAAGGTTCAGCCTAGCGAGATCTACAACTTAGCGGCCCAAAGCTTTGTAGGCGTGTCTTTCGATCAGCCTAGTACAACCGCCCAAATCACCGGTATTGGCGCGCTTAATCTGCTTGAGGCGATCCGTTTAGTTGACCCTAAGATTCGTTTTTATCAAGCCAGTACTTCGGAGATGTTTGGCAAAGTGCAGGCTGTTCCTCAAAAAGAAGATACGCCTTTCTATCCCCGTAGCCCCTATGGCGTAGCTAAGCTCTATGCCCACTGGATGACGGTTAACTACCGCGAGAGCTATGACATCTTTGGCTCTAGCGGTATTTTATTTAATCACGAGTCCCCTTTACGCGGCCGTGAGTTTGTCACTCGCAAGATCACCGACAGCGTAGCTAAAATCAAGCTAGGGCAGTTAGACTGCTTGGAGTTGGGTAACTTGGATGCTAAGCGCGATTGGGGATATGCTAAAGAGTATGTTGAAGGGATGTGGCGGATATTGCAAGCCGATGAGCCCGATACTTTTGTGCTTGCCACTAACCGCACTGAGACCGTGCGTGACTTTGTGCGAATGGCATTTAAGGGCGCTGGTATTGCGGTTGAGTTCAAAGGTGCTGCCGAGCAGGAAGTGGCAATCGATGCTGCAACTGGCAAAACCGTGATGCGCATCAATCCGAAGTTCTATAGGCCCGCTGAAGTGGAATTGCTGATTGGAGATCCGGCACATGCAAAAGCCAAATTAGGTTGGGAACCTAAAACTACCCTTGAGCAATTGTGTCAAATGATGGTTGAGGCTGATCTTCGTCGAAATCAGGCTGGGTTTTCGTTTTAAGCGTGCGAATTTTGCTAACCGGTGCAGATGGATTTACAGGGCGCCACTTCCAGAATAAAGCCCGTTCTCTAGGGCACGTGGTAATTGCTCTTCAGGCCGATTTGACTAATGCAGATGCAGTTTTTAGTGAGGTGCAGGCGGCACTCCCAAGCCATGTTCTTCACTTGGCAGCCATTAGTGCGGTAACCCATGCCGATGAGGAGGCGTTTTATCGAGTTAATTTATTTGGTACGCAGAATTTGTTAAAAGCACTATGTGCCTTACCCGAAGCTCCTACTAAAGTGCTGTTGGCAAGTAGTGCTAATGTATATGGTAATGCTCTGGTGAGTCCGATTTCTGAGGACTGCTGTCCAGAGCCGGTGAATCACTATGCGATTAGCAAGCTCGCAATGGAGCTCATGTCAGCTTCCTTTGCTCAACAATTACCTATTGTAATAGGGCGCCCATTTAATTACACGGGTATTTGGCACGATAATCGCTTCGTTATACCTAAAATTATTGAGCACTTCCAGAAACGCGCTTCCGAAATTGAGCTCGGCAACCTCGAGGTGCTTCGAGAATACAACGATGTTCGAATGGTCTGCCAGGCTTACTTGGATTTGTTAGAGTTTGGTCAGCAAGGTGAAACATACAACATAGCATCAGGACGTGCAGTCTCACTTCGGACCATAATATTGGCCCTTGAAGACATTACACAGCATGAAATAACCGTAAAAGTAAATCCAGCATTTGTTAGGGCTAATGAGATTACTACCTTATCTGGCTCGCCTAATAAGATTGAAGCCTTACTTGGGCCATTGAACCACCCCTCATTAGAGCATACGCTTAGTTGGATGCTAGAAAAAAAAGATGCGTAAACAATGTGTAGGTTCTATGGTGCATGATAATCAATTAATAATACAGCATGCAGAAACGTTCTAATGAAGAAGCGCCTTACTATAAACTTGGTTTAGTTTTCAGGAGGGGCAATTGGATCGGATTCGCGTAATAATGGTCTAGTGATCAGTGGCGTAATCCCATGATCACAAATAAATTACGCAAGTTCATTAAAGAGTTTGGCATAACTATCGCCTAATACTTTTCCTGAAAAGAATTCTTCATAACGTTTTCGAGCAAAACCCCCCATCTGAGCAGTTAAAACCGAATTATTGAGAAGTAAATTCATCGCCTCAGCTAATTTCAATTCAGATTCTGGCGGAAT
>JBIPON010000156.1:0-4415 GCA_044379065.1 Polynucleobacter sp.
TGCATTCGTGATGATACTAATTAGCGCTTCCCGATCTAGCCTAGATTCAATTTCCACTTTCTGGGTAGCTAAGTCGACTTGAACCGTCGCTTGGCCATCCTGCAGTTGAATTGCCTTAGTAACGGCTTTCGTGCAGCCGCCACAGGTCATGCCTGTAACAAATAGGGTGTGCATTTTATTTCCCTCCGCTGGATCGAATCTTGCAGTAGATTATCCCTAGTATGAACTTAAGTTCGAAAGACAGCGCGCGTTTCGTCTCAATTGATATTGAGGGCATGACTTGCGCCTCCTGCGTCAGCCGCGTTGAAAAGGCTTTAGCCAATATGCCAGGCATAGAGGCTGCTACCGTCAATTTGGCCACTGAACAAGCGCGCATCCGCCTTAAAGAAGCAAAGCCTGGAGTAATCGAACAGATCATCGCGCTCATTCAAAAAGCAGGTTATGGCGCCAAGCAAAGCGCAGCCCCAGGGCAACTCAAGCAAGCAAAGCAATCGGCATTTTGGTCAGCCGATGGCTTGGGCCCCGTGCTACTCAGCTTTGCTTTATCCGCTCCCCTCGTACTTCCCATGGTGCTCATGCCATTTGGAATCCACTGGATGCCAAGTTGCTTATGGCAGCTTTTGCTCGCCAGCCCAGTGCAGTTTGTATTCGGTTGGCGCTTTTATAAGTCTGGATTCAAAGCGCTGATGTCCGGCGCTGGCAATATGGATTTACTGGTTGCGCTGGGGACGAGCGCAGCCTATGGCTTGAGTGTCTATCAGCTGGCATTTGGAGATCCCCATGCGCTTTATTTTGAGGGGGCGGCAGTCATTATCAGCATGGTGCTCTTGGGTAAGTGGCTCGAGGCGCGGGCCAAACAGAAAACCGGTGAAGCCATTCGTGCACTGCATGCCTTATGGCCACAACAAGCAAGGGTGCTCAAGACAAATGACCTCAACCTGCTGAGCAGCAATTCAGCCGCTATTAACCAGCATGCTGAAGTGCCGCTTGAACACGTATTAGTAAATGATCTGGTGATGGTTTTACCGGGTGAACGCGTGCCAGCCGATGGCTTCATCGTGCTTGGCAATAGCCATCTCGATGAATCGCTACTTACAGGAGAGAGTCAATCCGTAAAACGAGGGATTGGCGATGCCGTCATTGGTGGCTCACTTAATGGCGATGGTCAGTTAGTCTTCCGAGTGGGCGCGACTAGTACCGACAGCATACTGGCAAACATCATCGATTTAGTTGAGACTGCACAAACGCAGAAGGCACCAATTCAGCGCTTAGTCGATCAAGTCAGCGCGATTTTTGTGCCCGCAGTGATTGGCATCGCAATCGCTACTGGACTTATTACCGGACTTCTGATTGGTGACGTTAGCGAAGCCATCTTAAGGGCGGTATCGGTGATGGTGATTGCATGCCCGTGTGCATTGGGCTTAGCAACGCCGGCAGCCATCATGGCCGGCACTGGGGTTGCTGCACGCGCCGGCATCTTGATTAAAGATCCGCAGGTATTAGAGTTGGCGCATCGCATTCAACTCGTCGCATTTGATAAAACCGGCACCCTGACTGAAGGCAAACCCACCTTAATCTCAATCGACCCAAATCTCGGATTAACGCAGGAGGCGGTGCTTGCTTTGGCGGCCGGACTGCAAATGGGTAGTGAACATCCGCTCGCAAAAGCAGTTCTTGAAGGTGCAAAGCTGCGCGGTGTGACTCCGGTCGCCTGCGCCCAAATGCAGGCCATCCCTGGGGTGGGAATTGAAGGCAAGCCACTTGCCGATGAATGGCAAGGGCAATTACTGCGACTGCAAAGCCTTGCTTCGCTCGAGTCCCATCCGCAGTACAGCAATTTAAGTCTCCAAGCCGCCCCTCTATTTTTAGCGGGACATACTGTCTCGGCTTTAACTGCAACACCCCTAGGTGCTCAGTCACCAATACCGCTCGCGATCTTCGCCTTTGGTGACGCCCTTAAAGACAATGCGGCTGCAGCGGTGCGGCAGTTGCACGCCATGGGGATACAAACGGTGATGCTATCCGGCGACAATCGTGCTGCCGCCGAGCAAGTAGGTCAGCGCATTGGCATTGACACCGTTTATGCGCAAGTTATTCCTGCAGATAAGGCGGGCTGGATCGAACGCTTAAAGCGCACTGCAGAGGGCGAACGGCAATGGGTTGCTATGGTTGGCGATGGCATTAATGACGCGCCCGCACTTGTGATGGCCGATGTAGGCATGGCCATGGCCACTGGAACCGATGTGGCCATGCAAGCCGCTGGCATCACATTAATGCACGGCAATCCTACCTTGGTGGCTAGCGCAATTGATGTATCGAAGCGCACCTGGAACAAGATTCGTCAAAACTTGTTTTGGGCATTTGCATTTAATGTCATTGGTATTCCTTTGGCAGCCTTAGGTTACTTGACGCCCGCGATTGCCGGAAGCGCAATGGCCTTATCGAGTCTATTTGTACTCAGCAACGCTTTACTGCTGGGGCTCTGGAAGCCTAGATAACATACTGCTGTTGTACTACTTTTGTTTAAGCGTTTTGCGTACCAACTCAATATCACCATACAACGCTCTCACCTGCGACTTGGTATTGTCGGTGTCGGTGAGGAGTGCAACACCAATCACATCCCCCGGCTCTTCGCCAAAGGCCGTACGGTAGTCTGCACTTAAGTCGCGTGCATGCTTACGCCACTGACCGGTATGTTGCCACCCCGAGTCCACCGCAATCATTTTGACGCGGCTAGTAAAAGTGTTCTTCACCACGCTATCCAAAGGACTGTTGCCAGCCCAGATATACATCAGGGTGGCGTATGGCATCTCCCGACCGCTGAGCATTCCAGCAACCTCAAATGTGAGCTGCTCTTTTAAAGGCAACTTGGATTTATTACCATCAAACGCAACCAATATGCGCAGGGGGGCATCGTCGGTATAGCGAATGGCATTGTCTGCATTCGGAATTTTGCCAACTGCTTTCCACTCCCACTCTAGCCATAAATCAGTGGCGGGTTGTGGGCGTAACTTGACGGCCAAACCCGATGCTGATCTTTTGGAATTAGCACTCAGTACCGTTTTACCTTGGTAGTTTTCAAGGCGATAGGCCGTATTCTTTTTGTACGGCGCTAGGCGATAAAAACTCCAACCGCTGGGTAAGGTGGGTTTGGCTAACTGCTCAGAGAATTTAGGTACGCTCTCCTGTGCTGGAATTTCTGCAGTCGGCAGCGAGCCAACCTCCCCCGTATCTTCCGATAAACCAGCACATGCTGATAAAGCGAGTGCCAAGCTAAGCGTAATGCCAACGCGGCGAAGCGCATGCAGCTTCAATTGGTCAATTGGATCGATCATGTAGCGTAAGAAATGCGTCAGGGTGAGTGGAGATGCTTTATCGTAATGCTTTCACTGGCGTATTTCATGAATAAAAATCTCTGGTTGCTGACCTTTGCGCAAGGCATGTATTTGACGAATAACGTCACCTTTATTGCAATCAATGGTTTAGTGGGATTTATGCTGGCCCCCTTGCCTTGGCTAGCAACCCTTCCTGTCATGGGTTATGTGATCGGCAGCGCTCTTTCAACCACCCTCGTAGCCCGAACCCAAAAAAGGTGGGGGCGTAAGCGCTCCTTCCAAATCGGATTGGTGGTTGCTGGCCTCTCCGCACTGCTTTGCGCCTACGCCGTGCTTGAACGTAATTTCTGGCTACTAAATGCCGCTACTGTGATTGCCGGTTTTTACAACGCTAACGCCCTCTTGTATCGCTTTACTGCTGCTGAGCTTGCTGGACCAACATCAAAAGAAAAGGCAGTCTCATGGGTTTTGGCTGGTGGTGTGATTGGCGCTGTTCTTGGCCCCAATTTAGCCAACCAAACTCGCGACTGGTTGAATGCGCCCTTTGCAGGTGCATACATTGCCTTAGCCTTTGTTGCTGTCCTTGCCTTTCTTGCTATCAGCCTGATTCGCTTTCAGGAACGTGCCGCTAGCGAAACCAAAGAAACTGGTAGGCCCCTCTCCGAGATCATGCGTCAACCCCTCTTTATTGTGTGCGCTGTATCTGCATCCCTCTCGTACGGCGTCATGAACCTCCTCATGGCAGCCACTCCGTTAGCGATGGAAATGTGCAAACTACCGTTTGATAAAACCGTATTGGTACTCGAGTGGCACGTGATTGGTATGTTCGCGCCCGGATTTTTTACTGGCAATTTAATTCGCCGCTGGGGCGTACTATGGGTAATGCGTATTGGGGTTTTGCTTTACATCGCCTGCATCGCCATTGCTTTATCTGGGGTCACATTTACCCATTTTTTAATTGCACTCTTTTTGCTCGGCGTGGGCTGGAACTTTTTGTTTACCAGCAGCACCACCTTAGCCCTAGAATCCTACCGTCCAGAAGAACGGGATAAAGCCCAAGGCGCGATTAATTTCTTTGTA
>JBIPON010000235.1:0-4414 GCA_044379065.1 Polynucleobacter sp.
GGTAACCAGTAGAACGGCTAAACCACCTTGATTGTTGTTACCTTCTTCACTTGAAGCGCTTGCAATACCTTGCCAAATAATGCTCCCACTTTTTGCATCAACAAGTTTGGCTTCAGCCGTCACAATCGACGCACTGCTGATGACTAAATATCTTGTGCCGTAGTTTTTTATCTCGATGTACAAAACGGCATCTGTACCGAAAATTTCACGAAGCTTTGCAAGATCCACATTGTGAATGTCATCGGCCACCGTCAAACCGTTGTTTTTGAATGTTTCATCAACAAGCGAGACCGGGAAGACGTAAAAACCTCCCTCAGCGACTGGACGTTGAGTGTGAGAATAAAAGCTGTAGGTTGCCTTGACATCAGGGCTCATGTTCTTTGGAGGAAGAATCAGGATAGATTTTGGATCGGATTTCCTAAATTCAGAGTAGTCGTATGGCTTATTTGCAGCACAACCTGCGAGCAAGGTTATCAATGCGGCAAGAAAACCGATCTTAAAAATCTTCATTTCGTCACCTTAAAGCCATTATTTATATTGTTAATATATGCGGAAGACTCGGGATAAATTTTCATTTCCATGGCAAACATTTTTTGCGTATCCGAATCTCTTCCAGCCTTGGTGTAAAGCATTCCAAGATGCGCATAAAAACCAGGCGGAGGGACAGTACCCTTTCCTTGAACCTCATTCAAATGTTTCTCTAAAATTTGAATCTGTGCATCCGGTGCTTCACCTTTAAAGAAGGCGTAAACCTGAGGCTCGTAGGCACCCCAGTCATACAAGCTTTTACGGTTTGCGCACCCAGACAAAAATAAAAGTGCTGCAGCTGCAACAATAATTTTAATATTCGAGTTCATTTTAATTCCTCATTGCGCCAGCATCGACTGCTTTGGACAAGTTGTCGACTGCTTGTCGAATTGCTAAGTCGAGTACTTTCCCATTGAGTGTGGAGTCATAGCTGGCAGTACTACCGAAGCCAACAACCTCACGACTGGATAGCCCATATTCACCGGCGCCTTGTACTGAGTAAACGACTTCAGAGGTGTTGGCGTTAACAACGTTGATGGTTACTTTGGCATATGCAATCTGTTCCTTACCTCGACCCAATATGCCAAATAATTGTTGATCGCCAACTTCTTTGCGACCAAATTCAGTGACATCACCGGTTATCAGGAAATCTGCACCCTTGATATTCTGTGATTGATTTTTGATGCGTGCTTCTTGTTGTGACTCGGTCATATTGTCCCGATCCAGCACACCAAAGCGGTTGCTTTGGTTAAGATGAGCTATTAAAATTGTTTTTGATTGGTTACCCAGTCGATCAACACCATCGCTGAAAATACCACGTGAAAATGGTGAGCGATTCTGGAATTTGCCTATAGAAACTGGAACCCGTTTTCCAACATATGGGACAGCAGCAGTTTGTACTTTAGGCGTTTCTAAAATGGTAACGCGCTCAGTGGTGGCGCAACCAGAAAATATTAAAACTGCGACTGTCGTTAAAATAATTTTTTTTATTTTCTGCATGATGTTTGATAAATTATGGGATAAGCCAAAATAAAATTCAGATAATGCTTATTAATTATTTAAATAAAAAATACCCACCAGTTTTACGCGGTGGGTATGGCTTTTAAAATCCTTAATTGTCTTTCGACAGCGTTGGATTAGAAGGTGTGACGCAGGCCAATACTGGTGCGACTTGTTTTGACACCTACGGAACCATCGGCATCAGAAACTTTGTACTTGTTGTAAGTACCAGCTTTGACATAAGCAGTTGTACGCTTGCTCAGTGCATAGGTTGCGCCGATTGCAAAGTCGTTGCCTTTGGCGGTTTGTGTTTCGCCAGCTACGGAGCCTTTGTTGTTGCCGATTGCAGCCATCAAAGTCAATGCGCCCATGGGAACAGCCACGCCCAAGTTGGTCTCTTTCATGGTCAACTCACCGCCAGTAACTTTGGTGCTGTTATCGTC
The DNA here is from genome assembly GCA_044379065.1 of Polynucleobacter sp. Taxonomy (GTDB): domain Bacteria; phylum Pseudomonadota; class Gammaproteobacteria; order Burkholderiales; family Burkholderiaceae; genus Polynucleobacter. Next base: position 1,971 of record JBIPON010000235.1, read on the forward strand.
CTTGGTGGTTATGAAACCAGCAAAAATCTTAGCAACGCCCATGTCGTATTGAGCAGAGATTGCAGAACCGGTGTACTTTGCATCAGCGGCAGCGGCTGACGTGCCGGCCTTTGTAGCATCAGCTACCGTAGCAGCGAAAATAGTGCCTTCTCGGTCAATCGAAGAGCCTTTTTCCGTGCCAGTTGCAGCAGACAACCTCAGAGGACCTGCATCGTATGTTACGGAAAAGCCTTGAGCAGATGTTTTACCTGCGTTGCCAACGGACGCGTTAGTCTGAGCGTTGTTCTGAGCAGCCATCAACCTAACGGTGATACCGGAAAAGTTAGGCGATGTGTAGAAAAATGCATTTGATGCACGAGCGCCAGTATTGGCCATGCCGTATTGGTTGACCGTGCCTGCACCTGTTGTGCCAAACACGTCAGAAACGCCAATGGTTGTGAACAAAGGCGTGTAAGAACGACCCAAGCGAACTTCACCAAAACCACCAGACAAGCCCAAAGTGGAGTCACGGCCAGCAGCGACACCCAGAGCACCCACGTCCATGTCCAAGTCCATTTCGTGAACGAAATTGGCTTTCAAACCACCGCCGAGGTCTTCAGTACCTCTGAAGCCCAGAAGACCTGTGGACAAACCATCTTCGTTGACCAGGTTGTTACCTTTATAGAAGGTAGAAGCAGAAAGATTGCCTACAGTTGCTGTAGCTGTGGTTTTTTGGTTGTTCATCCCAACATCCAGACGACCATAAATGGACACAGACGATTGAGCGAAAGAAGCGCCGCAGGCTGCCAATGTAGCCAGGGCAGCTAGATTAATATAGCCACTTTATACTGAAGAAACTACACTGTCTTGTGACATGCTATACATTTATAGATAATGAAAGTCACCCCATTACTTGCACCACTTTGCGCCAGTCTGGAGGATTTTTTGCGCAAGCCAATGGATGTCATTAACTTGTCGGGAGACTCGGCGGTTGCCATCTTGGACGCTAACAAGCCAGTCTTTTATGTGGTGAGCCCCTTGGTGTGGGAGCACATGAACAACGCAAGGGTCGTGAGTGAGAAAGCCGTGGCGCAATCAGAGTTAACCGGATCCGTGCTTACTCAGGGTGCCATGCGATTGAACCGGTTTGATGCATTGGCAGAACAACTCCTGGAGACAGAAAGCCAACGGATTCAGCGTGGGGAGTTGAGTTCAGCTTCTTTAGGGATTTTGCGTAATCGCTTGGCCGCGCATGTGTTGCCATTTTTCAAATACATACCGCCTTCACAAGTCACGCCCGCCTTGATGGAGGCGTTTGTCAAACGCTTGACCGATTTCAAAATGAGTTCAACCACAGTCTCACAGTACCTTGTGGTGATGCGAAAGCTGCTGAAATTGGCGATCCGACACGGTTTTTTAAGCGAAATACCGGAATTTCCTGAGGTCAAAGTGACCAATCGACCGAGGTCAAGTCTGAACCTTCGAGAATATTCAGCAGTTGTCCGTACGGCCAACCGATTGGCCAGGGCGGGTCTCAAGGCGCCTGAAGTCAAGTCATCAACGGGTGACAGGGAACGTTTTTGGGTGGCTCCACGCAATAAGAGGTTGTCACCGGATATGGCTTGGGCCATTCGATTCATGGTCAACAGTTTCATCAGGCCGGGTGATTTGCGGCAGATCAAGCACAAGCATGTGCAAGTGGTTCGCGGGGAGAACATGTATCTTCGCTTGACTTTGCCTGAGACCAAGCGTCATGACACGCCCATGGTGACGTTGCGTCCTGCTGTGCATGTGTACGAGGCGGCTTTGGCTCATGCAAAGAGCCTTGGATTTGGGGGGCCAGACGACTATGTATTTCTGCCCGGAGAATCAGACAGGGTCTATGCGTTGGCGGTCCTAGGCTTCTGGTTTAAGTGGGTTATTCGCGAGGCGGGCGTAGCGTCTGAGGACGCCATGGGGCGCTCGCGCACGTTGTATTGTTTGCGGCACACGTCGATCATGTTTCGCCTGTTGTACGGGCAGGGCATTGACATGCTGACGCTGGCGCGCAACGCACGCACATCGGTGCAGATGATTGAGCGTTTTTACGCCTCTGCGCTCGATGGTGAAATGAATGTGGGCATGTTGCAAAGTCGCAGAACATCCAAACACTGAAGTATGCGTAAGCCCCATCAAAAAACCCCCGCCAGTTGACCAGCGGGGGGGGAATTGTTGTCCGAAGGTGACGGCCAAACAGCGCAAGACTCAACCGGGTTTGATCTGGCCTTTGATGACCACTTCTTTCCAGCGGGCTTGTTCGCGTGCGACATACGCCGCGTATTCGGCCGGTGTGCCGCCACCGGCAATGGCGCTTTCTGACGCGTTTTGAGCAACGACTTCAGGTGACTTGACGGCTTTGGCGCACTCTTGTTGCAGTTTGTTGATGATCTCTGGCGGGGTGCCTGCCCGTGCATGAATGCCGTACC
>JBIPON010000157.1:0-4389 GCA_044379065.1 Polynucleobacter sp.
ATTACACCAAAAACGGCTTTTGACAAGATTAGGGGTCAATAAAACGGGATTTACCCAATAGGACCCTGAAACAAAGACAGGCTCGAGTGGTGAGCCTGTCTTGCGGGATACTTTAAATATTGCCGTCAATAAAGGCGGCCAACTGGGATTTGGAGAGCGCGCCTACTTTTTGGGCTGCCACCGCACCCCCTTTGAAAAGGATCAAGGTTGGAATGCCGCGAATATTAAACTGCGCCGGAACGCCTTGGTTCTCATCCACATTCATCTTGGCGATTTGGATTTTGTCACCGTACTCCGTCGACAGCTCTTCCAAAATAGGACCAATCATTTTGCAAGGACCGCACCACTCTGCCCAAAAATCAAGCAAAACGGGTTTATCGGATTGGAGAACATCTTGCTCGAATGAAGCGTCACTAACGTATTTAATGCCGGCACCCATGAAAAATTCCTTATTTATTAGTATGTCGAAGCTTATATTAGCAATAAGCCAGCTTTCCTGCCCAAGACAACAGATTACCGCATAAATCCAATCCCCCATGAAAACCCCAGCCGCATTTCCGAGCATCCCTGAGCCTGACGCGCCAGGGTATGGACAGCCGCTGGCGTGGTCTGCTCCTCCCGATCGAAATGCTTTGCAAGCCCTCTCTGACGGTATATGGAATGTGGCCAAGCAAACAGGTCAGCGGCCGCTGGTTGTGCTCAGTACAGCAGGACCATTAATGGCCTTGCGCAGCAGTTTGGAGCGCCATCGCCCCGCAGAAATTTCACCTCAGATTGCCTTTTTGCCCGAGGTGATGAGTCTGAGTGATTGGTTGGGATCGGCTCCGCAAAGCTGGGCATTTCCTAAAGCGCAAACCCCTTTGGAGCGTTGGTTAGCAGTCTATGTCGCACTCCAAGCGCACCCCAAACTGCGTGCCTGGTTTAAGGCAGAGAGTGAGGCTGGAGCATGGGGCTTGGCTCAGGCGATTATTGCTGCGTGCGACACCTTATCGAGTGCCGTGTTATCCCAGTCTGAATTATTACTTGAGCCCCAGCAGGGCGCGGCATCCAGTGATGCGTGGCTGCGCTCATTAGAGCAGTTACTTGAAAGCGCTATTGAACAGGCATATCCAGTGCTGGCTCGCAAAGTAGTTGATCGAGAGGCCGAGGTATTGCTGCTCTTTTGGCGTTACCTTAGTGATACAGGCAATCCGATCGTGCGCAAGCACCTTGCGCTCGCAGCATACCTACATGCTGCAAAACATACTCAGCACGCAAGGCCTTTTGTTTGGGTGCAAACCGCAGATGGACTTGCAAGTGAGCGTGCTGTGATGCAGCGTTTTATGGATGAGTACGCAGCGCATGCTCCAGTAATTGATATCAGTCTGAATTGGAGCAATGTGGGTTTGTGGCCGGAAGCATTATCGCCAGGAGAGGGTGAAGCAAGCCAAGCAAGCCAAGCAAGCCAAGCAAAGCAAGATGCAATTCATAATGCTAAAGCCGCGTATCGAGGTCAGTGGCGTTTGCTTTCGGCCAATCGATTTGAAGAGTTGGCATGGATGGCTGCCAAAAGCGTTGAGCAACACATCATCGCTGGCAAGAAAAACATCGCGCTGGTTGCGCAAGACCGTTTAGCAGCCCGCCGTACGCGTGCACTCTTGGCACGCTTTGGTCCCGCGCTTGCGATTCGGGATGAAACCGGCTGGAAGTTATCGACGACACGCGCTGCAGCAGCGCTGCACAGTTGGCTCTCCCTCATCCGCGCCCCCAAAGAAGGTCCTAGTGCCGCCGATCTATTGGAGTTTTTACAAAACCCGTTTGTTGATATCCCGGCCATCTTAGGAAAAGCCCCCCAAGACTGCAACGGCTTGATTGCTGAACTAGAAGATCGCTTGATTGCCGCACAAGCCCATTCGGGATGGGAATCCTTTTACATTGCCATGGAAGGGGTGCGCTACGGTAATGTGTTTCGTCAAGCGCCGGCTAATCCATTTCTATTGGAGTTATTGCAGTTCGTGCGCGGCCGCACCGTGCAGTGGCGCAGTAAAAACGTGGATGTCAGTCAGGCATACCAGCAGTTGCAAGGCGACATCACTGCCTTTGGTATGGCAAAGACTTTGGCCGAAGACTCTGCCGGTAAGCAGTTGCTGGATGTCCTGCTGACTTTAGAGCTGCCCTTGCAGCCGAGCGCGATCAAATCAATCCAGTTGCGACTGAGTGAGTGGATCAGCCTCTTAAGCTCGGCAATTGAAGAGGCTTCATATCAAGAGGGCAGCAAACAGGCCCATGCCAATCTCAGCATCTTGCCCTTAAGCTCTACTCGCTTACGGGAATTCGATGCAGTGGTTATGGTTGGCTGCGATGAAAATCAGTTACCGGCATTTTCGGAGCCACCCTTGTTTTTTTCAGAGGCACTCAATCGATTGCTGCACGGATCGACGATTGAACATGAATTTAAACAACAAGCGCGTGACCTCTCGCAGCTCTTGGTCAGTTGCCCTGCAGTAGATCTGCTCTGGCAAAGTAAAAGCGCCAATGGCGAGCCCATTCGCGCGGCAGCATGGATTCAGCGCTTGCAAATGGCCTTACCAGAATGGAAGCAGGAAACCCAAACTGCTTGCCCTGGAGTTACGAAGCGTGTGGGCACCAGTGAGCGTATGGACGGCGCCAGCGCGACGCCCAATACGGCATTGCCTTTGCCTTTATCGATGAGCCCAAGTGCGTATCGCACCTTACGGGACTGCCCTTATCGCTACTATGTGCGTAGCCTACTTGGCTTACGCAAGCAGCATGGCTTTGATGAGGGCATCGATGCCTCCTTGGCTGGGCAAACGATTCATGTGGTATTGCATCAATTTTTCCGCGCACTTAAAACCCACGAGCAAACTAATTTGGCTGCGATTGCCTACGGTAGTGACAATCGACGTGCGTGGATGACACAGCATTTAAACCAGACATCTGAACGGATCTTTGCCAGATTTATTGAAGGTGACGAGCGCGTGCTCGGCGTACTGCGCGATTGGCAGAAACAAATTCCGAGCTTTATTGAGTGGCAGCTGCAGCGCGAGGCTGAAGGCTGGCATTACCTCGATGGTGAAATTCAGGTTGGCTTTGATTTACCGTTCACAACCGAGGACGGAGAGCTGCGCATGATGCGCATCGAAGGGTATGTGGATCGCATCGATACCCATATTGATTCGGCAAGTGCCGCAGTGCTTGACTATAAGCACCAGACGGTAAAAAAAGTGCGCGATCGTGCCGCAAGCGTCTTAGATGATCCGCAGTTGTTAATCTACGCACGCGCTGTGACGGATGCCGATTCGAAATTACCGATGCAAGGACGAACAGTGACCGATGCAGAGTGGGTCGCGCTAAAAACTGATGTAAAAAATGGTCATGGTAGCGCAGAGCGTTCGGTTGCCGTTGCCGACCTCGCTGATACGGCGATCCAATCCATGGCGCAAATCACCGAGGATGTGGAGCTATTGTGGGCGCGCAAAACCCTCAATGCATTTGCACCGGATAGTGTGTGCCGCTATTGTGAGTCGCGCGGCATTTGCAGAAAGGGGATGTGGTGAGCCCAGTCCAATCGAACCAGCAACACGCCTGCGATCCAGCACGCTCCGTGATGGTTTCTGCCTGTGCGGGCAGCGGCAAGACCTGGTTGCTGGTGGCGCGTCTGGTTCGCATCTTATTGGCCGGGGCTAAGCCGCATCAAATTCTTGCACTAACCTTTACACGTAAGGCTGCGCAAGAGATGCGCGAGCGCTTGTATGGCCTCTTAGAGGAATTTGCTAGGAGCGATGATGCCGCATTGATTACCGCGCTGGTTGAGCGTGGCCTCAATGACGCGGAGGCAAGATCTGCCATACCGCAAGCTCGCTCCCTATATGAAACCGTGCTAGCCAGCCCACAAGCAATTGTGATCGATACCTTCCACGGTTGGTTTGGCAAGCTCTTGGGCGCCGCTCCGGTATCGATCGGCATTCAGCCAGGATTTAGTTTGCGCGAAGATAGTAAACGACTCCAAGAAGAATGCTTAGCCGATTGGTGGAGTCAAGTCCCAAAAGAGCTTAAGCCCCATTACGAATCCCTTCTGCAACAGCTCGGCGCCCATGAAACTTTGCAATTTTTAACGGGTAGCTATAGCGCATTTAAGCAGCGGGGCGCGTGGACCTTCTTTGAAGCACGCTGCGCTGAGCAAGGCACTAGCCCCATTCAGCAGCTAGAGCAGATGCTGACGCAGTTCCGTGCGCCTGATGCAGTACTGCAAATGTGGAATGCCCCCAATACCCTTACCGATTTAGAGCTCTTGGCGGGTTGCTTTGCTAACAGCACGCAAACCGAAAAAAATTACTGCGCAGTAGTAGAAAGCGCAATCGACGCTAAAAAAGCCGGATTGGATATCAC
>JBIPON010000158.1:0-4372 GCA_044379065.1 Polynucleobacter sp.
ATGACTAATCTGGCTACCGCGCAGCAACTTGCGCCGTCCAATCTGCAGTTGCCGGTCTCGGCCTACTTTGACGTTGATCTATATCAGCGCGAAATGACGCTGCTTTTTAAGCAGGGACCGGGCTATGTTGGTCATCAACTGATGGTTCCAGATCAAGGCTCCTACCGCACCCTCTCTGCCGAAAATGAAGGGCGACTGCTGGTTCGAAATAGCGCAGGCATTGAGCTCCTCTCCAATGTGTGTCGCCATCGTCAAGCCCTGATGCTCAATGGCTCGGGTCAAGTCGATACCATCGTTTGTCCTTTGCACCGCTGGACCTATGACTTAGAGGGGCAATTGCTAGGAGCGCCTCATTTTGGCGATAAGCCTTGTCTGCATCTAGGTAAATCGCCTTTACAAAACTGGCAAGGCATGCTGTTTGAAGGTCCGCGTGATGTTGTAAAAGACTTGGGCAAATTGGGTGTTGCCGACGATTTGGATTTTACGGGCTATATGCTCGATCACGTTGAGGTCCACGAGTGCAATTACAACTGGAAGACCTTCATTGAGGTTTACCTCGAGGATTACCATGTGGTGCCGTTTCATCCTGGGCTCGGTCAATTTGTCTCTTGTGAAGACTTGCATTGGGAATTTGGCGATTGGCACAGCGTGCAGACGGTGGGCATCCATAAAAACCTCGCCAACCCAGGTTCTCCGGTCTATCGCCAATGGCATGACGCGGTGCTACGCCACCATGGCAATAAGCCGCCGCGGCATGGTGCTATTTGGCTGACCTACTACCCCAATGTGATGGTCGAGTGGTATCCAGGCGTGCTGTGCATTTCTACACTGCATCCCATGGGTCCCAATAAAACCCGCAATATTGTGGAGTTTTACTACCCCGAAGAAATCGCCCTATTTGAACGTGAATTCGTCGAGGCCGAGCGTGCTGCGTATATGGAAACCTGCATCGAGGATGATGAGATTGCAGAGCGCATGGATGCAGGTCGCGCCGCACTCCTCGCACGGGGCGTAAACGAAGTTGGCCCATACCAAAGCCCCATGGAAGATGGCATGCAGCATTTTCATGAATGGTATCGCCGGGAGATGCAGTTTTAACTGGGCTCTCGGCTTGATTCACGGTAGACTATTTTTTCTGACTGATTCAGCATAAGGAGTTTGAGCTATGCATCCACTCATCACACCCAATCAATTAGAAGAGCTAGTCAATACCGGCGCAGATATTCTGATCTGCGACTGCCGCTTTGATTTAGCCAATCCGCAAGCCGGTCGCGCAGCCTATAACGCAGGGCATATCTTGGGCGCCATTTACGTTGATCTAGATCGCGATCTCTCTGCTGCAAAAACCGGTAGCAACGGTCGTCATCCACTTCCGAGTCCTCAAGCGTGGGCAGATACAAGACAGCGCCTTGGTATTGATGCAAAGACAACCGTCATTGCCTACGATAACCACGGCTCAGTCTATGCAAGCCGCTTATGGTGGATGCTCAAAGCCAGCGGGCATGTACATGTCCAGGTCTTAGATGGTGGCCTCTCCGCATGGAATGGCTCGATTGGCACCATTCCACCGGTGATTGCGCCTTTAAAAGTAACTCCAGCTCCGCAGGAGTGGGCAGGCACAGTCACAGTAGACGCCATTGAAGAATGCATTGCAGATCCGAATTTACTGGGCCATTGCATGATCGATGCGCGTGCTGAAGATCGCTTTCGTGGGGAAAATGAGACCTTAGATGCGATTGGTGGCCATATTCCAGGAGCACTGAATCGTTTCTTTAAACACAATCTCAGTGCAGGGCAATTTAAATCACCTGAGGTCTTGCGCGCTGAATTTAAAGCCTTACTAGGCAACACCCCTGTAAGCAAGGTGATCAATCAGTGTGGCTCTGGTGTGAGTGCTTGCCATAATCTCTTAGCAATGGAAGTGGCTGGCTTACCGGGATCTCGCTTATACGTGGGTAGCTGGAGCGAGTGGTGCACCGATCCAAAACGGCCGATTGCGACCACCTAGATCGCTCGTTCTTGTGGGGCGACTTAGTGTCCGCGCGAGAGCAACACAACTAGGCCAACGCCACAGCCAATCAGCGTAATTTGCCGTAAAGACTCTTGCCAATGGGATCTGCGGTGCATTTGCGGAATTAAATCACTGACGGCAATGTAAATAAATCCACTAGAAGCAATCACCAGCAAATAAGGCATTGCAGTATTGGCTTTTTCCAAAAAGTAATAGCCAAGCACGCCGCCCAAAACTGATAGAGCACCACTAATGATGTTGTAGAGCAGCGCCCGCATGCGTGAGAAGCCAGCGTTAATCAGCACAATAAAGTCACCAATCTCTTGTGGAATTTCGTGCGCTACGATTGCAATTGCCGTAAACATACCCACTTCAAAATCAACCATAAAAGCAGCGGCAATTAAAACGCCATCCACAAAATTATGCAGACCATCACCAATCAAAATCATCCAACCGCTTTGACCGGCCTCTTCTGCATCGTGCCCGTGATGGTGGTCATGGCCATCACCTTCGTGATGATGGCTGTGGCGCAATAGCGCGACTTTCTCCAGTAAAAAGAAGCCCAGCAATCCTGCCAAGAGCACGCCAAAGAGTATATGGGCATCCACCCCAGGCATCTCAAATGCCTCAGGCAAAGAATGCAGCAAGGCAGTGGCCAGCAAAATGCCAACTGAAATACTCACCATGCGGTCAACGAGCTTCGCCAAAACACCCAGCGATAAGCTTGCTGCAATCAGAACACTGGAGAGACCCGCGCCTGCCGTTACTAAAACGATGAGCTGCAGAGCGGTCATGCCACTCCGTTCCGTTTAAACCAATCCAAGCACTTCACCCAAGCATCGGCTGCAGGGCCTGCACGATAGGTCTCGCGATAATCGGCATGAAATGCGTGGGGCGCATCGAGGTAAATCTCAAAACGCGATGCTTTGGCTGCGAGATTTTTTGATCCTGCCGCAGCCAATGCTTGGCGCATCTTATCGACGCTTTCCAGTGAGATGCCAGTATCGGCTGAACCATACAAACCGAGTACCGGAGCCTTCAGGTCTGCTGCAATATCGACTGGGTGAAGTGGATTGCCCGCTGTTTTTTCGCCGACTAAACGGCCGTACCAGGCAACGCCTGCGCGCACTTCAGGCATGGTGGCAGAGAGCCACGTAATGCGGCCGCCCCAGCAAAAACCGGTAACGCCGACGCGCTTCACATCGCCACCATTCGCGCCAGCCCATGCAATTGCTGCTCGAATATCACCCAAGACTTGGGCATCGGGGGTTTTCGAAACAATATTGCTAAAAATTTCGGCTACGGTTCCATAGGTATTGGGATCGCCCGCACGGACAAAAAATTCAGGGGCAATCGCGAGGTAGCCCAACTTTGCAAAACGGCGGGTGGTATCCGCAATGTATTCATGGACACCAAAAATCTCGCTGCACACAATCACGATCGGTAATGGTCCCTTGGCTTTTTCGGGGCGTGATACATAGGCAGGCATTTGAATGCCGCCCGATGGGATCGATAGTTCGCCCGCTTTGATACCAGCAAAGTCGGTTTTAATTGCCTGCGCTAAAACGGGTTGGGATGCCGCAACAAAACCGACGCCCAGGCCAGTTGCAGTGACAGCTGATGCCTTCATAAAGTCTCTTCGATTGGTGCTCATATTCATCTCCTCATTTCATTTGATTAATGCGCTTCTTCCCAATTATCACCGACACCGATACTAACCAGCAAAGGTACCTTCAGGGTTGCGACCGAGCACATCAAGCCCGGTAAGGCCTTTTGCACGTAATCGAGCTCGTCTAAAGGCACATCAAAGACCAGTTCATCGTGCACTTGCAGCAACATACGTGTTTTTAGGTTTTCGGCCTCGAGCCAATTCTGGACCGCTACCATCGCCAATTTAATTAAATCCGCAGCAGTGCCTTGCATCGGTGCATTGATGGCCGCACGTTCGGCGCCCTGCCGGCGGGGGCCATTGGAGCCCTTAATCTCGGGCAACCACAGGCGTCTACCAAAGACGGTTTCGACATAACCTTGCTCCCGCGCCTGTAGCTTGGTTTCTTCCATATAGTGCGCTACGCTGGGGTAACGCTCAAAGTAAGTGGCAATGTATTTTTGTGCGGCGGCACGCTCAATACCCAAATTACCAGCAAGGCCATAAGCACTCATACCGTAAATCAAGCCGAAGTTAATGACCTTGGCATAGCGGCGCTGCTCTGACGATACTTGCTCGAGCGGAATGCCGAAAATTTCGGCCGCAGTTGCCTGATGAATGTCTTTACCGGCCGCAAAGGCCGTTAACAAACTTTCATCTTCCGCAATGTGCGCCATGATGCGTAATTCAATTTGCGAATAATCGGCAGACAA
>JBIPON010000159.1:0-4262 GCA_044379065.1 Polynucleobacter sp.
CCCGCATTACTAAGCCATTACTGCGCCGAAAAGGGAGTGATCGTGGCGCCGGTGAATTTGATGAAATTAGCTGGGATCAGGCATTTGAATTACTCACCCAGCGCCTGCAAAAAATCCGTGAGACCGACCCAAAGAAATTCGCGCTATTTACAGGCCGCGATCAGATGCAAGCATTAACTGGTCTTTTTGCCCGACAATTTGGTACGCCGAATTATGCGGCGCACGGTGGATTTTGTTCGGTCAATATGGCGGCTGGAATGATCTACACCATTGGCGGCAGCTTTTGGGAGTTTGGTGGACCCGATCTTGAGCATGCGAAGTTATTCGTCATGATTGGTACTGCAGAAGATCATCACAGTAACCCAATGAAAATAGCGCTTTCTAAATTCAAGCGCTCTGGTGGCCGCTTTATTTCAATTAACCCTGTTCGTACAGGCTACTCCGCTATTGCAGATGAGTGGATTCCGATTAAACCCGGCACTGATGGCGCTCTATTTATGGCGCTGATGCATGAACTGATTCGCAAAGAACAGTATGACGCTGATTTCCTGAAGCGCTACAGCAATTCTGGCCAGCTGGTTTGCCTTGATGAGGGCCCCGAAGAAGGCCTCTTCTTATTTGACCCAGACTCGGATCCCATTAACGCCGATCTGCCCCACAACAAATACGTTTGGGATGCAAATACCCAAAGCGCTAAGCCTTGCTTTGAAAAAGGTGTTTCGCCAACGTTGTGCGGTGAATTCATCATGGGGCCGGGTCCGCATCAGGGCAAAAAAGTGGCCCCTGCCTTTGAATTGCTACGTCGGCAAGTTGAAAAAACTACTCCCGAATGGGCGTCTTCAATTACCGGTATTCCAACAGCACGCATTGAAAAGCTTGCGGAAGAAATTGCGCATAGTGCATTCAAACAAGCATTTGAACTTCCCGTTACATGGACCGATGCATGGGGTGAAGAGCATCAATCAGTAACTGCTAGGCCGGTTGCCTTTCATGCCATGCGCGGACTAGCCGCCCACTCGAACGGCTTTCAAACCACGCGCGGTTTGGCAGTATTGATGTCCTTAATCGGCACCATTGATAGGCCAGGTGGCTTTAGACATAAGGCGCCTTATCCACGTCAAACTCCGCCTAACGTGAAGCCGCCTTCCTCTGAAGATGACATTAAACCCAATACACCCCTAGGCAAAGCACCTTTAGGATGGCCAACGCAACCCGAAGACCTTGCCTTAGATAAAAATGGAAATGCACTTCGCATTGATAAAGCATATACCTGGGAGCATCCGCTAGCAGCCCATGGGTTAATGCACAACGTCATTACCAATGCCGTAAAAGGGGATCCCTACTCAATTGATACATTAATGATCTTCATGGCCAATATGTCATGGAACTCCACGATGAACACCATGGAAGTACGCGAATTACTCAATAGTAAAAACGCAGATGGGGAATTTAAGATCCCATTCCTGGTGGTTTGCGATGCCTTTCAATCCGAGATGGTTGACTTTGCTGATCTTGTTTTGCCGGATACAACGTATTTAGAACGCCATGACGTAATGAGTATGCTTGATCGGCCCATCTCAGAATACGATGGCCCAGTCGATTCCGTACGTATTCCGGTGCTACCACCAACCGGTGAATGCAAGCCATTCCAAGAGGTGTTAATTGAGCTCGCATCACGCCTAAAATTCCCCGCCTTTACAAGCGAAGACGGCAGTAGGAAATTCATCGACTATCCGGACTTCATTACACGATTTGAAACGGCGCCTAATTCCGGCATTGGTTTTTTAGCGGGCTGGCGCGGAAAAGATGGTGAAAAAAGCCTCCGCGGAGAGCCAAATAAAGACCAATGGCAGCGTTATGCTGAAAACAATTGCGTGTTTCAACACCATATGCCTGTAGAGCATCAATACATGCGCAATTGGAATCGTGGCTATTTGGACTTCAGCAAAGCAAATGCGCTGCGTCAAAAAAATGACCCCATCATGATTGCAATCTACTCGGATATTTTGCAAAAATTCAGGTTAGCTGCAAAAGGCCAGCGCAAGGGGGCAACACCCCCTGAGCACCTAAAGTCACGCATTCTGAAATACTTTGATCCATTGCCATTTTGGTATCCACCACTTGAAGATGAGGTGACAGACTTAAATGAATTTAGTCTGAATGCAATTACCCAAAGACCGATGGCCATGTACCACTCATGGGACTCGCAAAATGCCTGGCTTAGACAGATTCATAGCCATAACTACCTCTATGTCAATACTAAAACTGCGTTAGAGCATGGCATTAATGATGGTGCCTGGATGTGGATTGAATCCCAATGGGGCAAAGTGAAATGCATGGCACGCCACTCGGAGGCAGTAGATCCAGGAACGGTCTGGACGTGGAATGCAATCGGCAAGGCAGAATCGGCATGGAGCCTCGATCCCGCCTCCGATGAGTCCAAAAAAGGATTCTTGCTAAATCACCTGATTACAGAGGAGCTATCCCTGGGTGGATTTTCAGTAAGCAACTCTGATCCGATTACTGGTCAAGCCGGCTGGTACGACGTACGCGTCAAACTCGCCGCAGCTGGAGAAAATGAGCCCGAGGAAACATGGCCACAAGTGAAGGCACATCGAGTACCCGGCATGATTAAAAATAAATCGTAATCCACCCATTTATTCACTATGAATCAAACCATGAACCCCAAAAATGAAACCACGGATCACAAGAAGCAACTCGCGCTTGTCATCGATCTCAATGTCTGTGTTGGCTGCCATGCTTGCGTCACCTCTTGCAAAGAATGGAATACCTCAGGCTCTGCTGGGCCGCTAACCGACCTCAATGCGTATTCAGCAAATCCAAGCGGCACCTTCTTTAATCGGGTGCAGACCTACGAGGCTGGAATTTTTCCAAACACGCAAACCGTTCATTTTCCAAAATCGTGCCTGCACTGCGAAGAGCCCCCTTGTGTTCCAGTCTGCCCAACCGGGGCAAGCTATAAGCGCGAAGAAGATGGCATTGTTTTGGTGGATTACGACAAGTGCATCGGCTGCAGTTACTGCTCATGGGCTTGCCCATACGGCGCCCGGGAGCTGGATCAAGAACGCCAAGTGATGACCAAATGCACCCTTTGCGTAGATCGAATCTATAGCGAAACATTACCCGAATCCGAGCGAAAGCCTGCCTGCGTACTAGCTTGCCCAACAAGTGCACGGATTTTTGGTGATGTGCATGATCCAAAGTCCGATGCCAGCATCGCAATTCAAGAGCGCTCCGGCTATGCACTGATGCCCGAATGGGAAACCCAACCTGCAAACCATTATTTACCGCGCTCCATTATGGAAACCATTGAAGCCGCAAGGAAAGACAGTTAATGCGCCCACAATTTTCAATCATCTTTTTTACAACCTTAGCTGGCATGGCGCAGGGTTTACTGTTTTCCTTGGCAATCCTTGATTTCCCAGTGCAAATCTTTACGCAATCCTTTTTATCTACCTTTGCATTTCCGGCTGCGCTGGTATTGCTTGGACTGGGACTCATTGCTTCGTTCTTCCACCTTGGTAGACCAGAGCGGGCTTGGCGCGCTGCGATGATGTGGCGTACCTCTTGGCTTTCACGGGAGGTGATTGTACTTCCTATGCTGATTGCAGTAACGGTACTGGGCTTACTGTACTCACTAACGAATGAAATTCCATCTTGGCTATGGATTGCAATTGTTGTTGCCACCATATTGCTTTGGATCTGTACCGCCAAGATCTATCAATGCATACGCTTTATTCAGGAATGGTCCCATCCCTCAACCCTGATGAACTTCACACTACTAGGAATAACATCGGGCTGGATGCTATTGGGGGTGCTTGTCGGGCTCTCCGATGGAACTAAGGAATTCCCCCTCAATAGCGTGATGTCGGGCATCTCTTTTATTCTGCTGTTTGTAGCCTTTAATTTAAAGCTTTGGATTTGGCGCCGCAACCGCAGCTTGCGTCCAAAATCCAATCTGGCATCCGCGACCGGGATTAAAGGTACAAACATTCGCCAGACATCTATGGGTCTGATGGGCGGCAGCTTCAACACACGGGAATTTTTTCATCACCAAACTGAGCATGCTATTAGCAATATCCGCAAGATAGTGCTCCTATGCGCTTATATCTTCCCCATGATATTAGTAGCCTATTCCATTTCCTCGCCATCAAACGTCATTTTTATTCTGGCCTTGGCCATTCACTTCATTGGTCTACTTGCCGAGCGTTGGATGTTTTTTGCAGAAGCCAATCACCCTC
>JBIPON010000160.1:0-4218 GCA_044379065.1 Polynucleobacter sp.
ATTACATTTTAGAGCGCGCATTGATTCCCGATGTTTCCTTAGTGAAGGCGTGGAAGGCCGATCGTGCGGGTAACTTGGTGTACCGCTACACTGCGCGCAATTTCAATCCAGTGGTTGCGATGGCTGGCAAAGTAACGATTGCGGAAGTGGAAGAGATTGTGGAAAACGGCGAGCTCGATCCAGATCAAATTCATACCCCCAGTATTTACGTGACTCGCCTCGTGCTCAATGCCAATCCCGAAAAGCGGATTGAGCAACGCACATTGACACAAGCCGCTTAAAGGAAAAGAAGATGCCGTGGAATAGAGATGAGATGGCAGCGCGCGCTGCCAAAGAATTGCAAGATGGTTTTTACGTCAACCTCGGAATTGGGATGCCAACTTTGGTTGCCAATCACGTTCCTAAAGACATGGAAGTTTGGCTGCAATCGGAAAATGGTTTATTGGGCATTGGCCCATTTCCGACTGAAGCAGAGGTGGACGCCGATGTGATTAATGCGGGTAAGCAAACCATTACCTTGATACCGGGCTCTGCCATTTTTTCTTCAGCCGACTCTTTCGGGATGATTCGCGGAGGAAAAATCAACATTGCTATTTTGGGTGCGATGCAAGTAAGCGAGCATGGCGATTTAGCCAACTGGATGATTCCGGGCAAGATGGTTAAAGGCATGGGCGGCGCTATGGATTTAGTAGCCGGTGTTAAGCATGTGGTGGTCTTGATGGAGCACGTTGCCAAGAAAAAAGACGGCACCGAAGAGATTAAGATATTGCCTAAATGCACATTGCCCCTGACCGGATTGGGTGTAATCAATCGCATCATCACGGATTTAGGCGTGCTCGACATCACTCCCAAGGGTCTAAAGCTAATGGAGTTGGCTCCTGGCGTGACAAAAGAAGAGATCATTGCCAAAACGGGTGCGCCAGTAGACGTTACAGGGTTTTGATTTAGTGAAATAATGGGATCAACCATGGTTGATCCCCGTTCTCCCCCTCCTCAAGCAGCACCAGCAAGCGACGCTGATCAGTACAGCCTGTTGCACATCCATAAGCGCGGCGATGCCGCGCATTCCCACCGGCGTGAGACTTCTAACGCATCCCTTTTGGGAATAGCGCTGGCGATTACCTTTTCGTTCGCCATTATTGAGGCGATTGCCGGCTACTTAGCTGGATCACTCGCTTTGCTTTCCGATGCCGCGCACATGGTGACCGACGCTGCCGCACTTGGCCTCGCTCTCTTTGCGCAAATTATTTCACGCCGCCCCCCATCGGCGCGCCATTCATTTGGCTTTGGTCGGGCCGAAGCCTTAGCAGCGTTTGTGAATGCGATTGCCATGCTGGGGCTAGTCGCTTGGATTATTGGCGAGGCGATTACGCGTTTTTATACGCCGCACATCGTCGATGGAATGACGGTTGCGATTGTTGCTGCGATCGGTCTTGTGATGAATGTGATTGTTGCAACGATATTGTCGCGTGATAAAAAGAGTGTCAATACACGCGCTGCTTTGGTGCACGTCATGGGTGATCTCCTGGGGTCGATTGCTGCTCTGGTATCGGGCATCGTCATTTATTTTTCAGGCTGGATGGAAATCGATGCGTGGCTCTCGATCTTAGTCGCCTTATTGATTCTGAAATCAACCTTTGCCATTCTCAAAGAGTCGTATCACTTTTTGATGGAAGGGGTGCCACTGAGCATTGACTACATTGCGGTTGGCAAAGACCTCCATGCCGTCAAAGGCGTACGTGCCGTCCATGATTTACATGTATGGGAGATGTCCCCCAATCAGCCTGCCTTAATTGGGCACATTGAAGTTGATTCATTGCGTCAATGGCCAGCGCTGATGCGGCGCATTAATGCGATGCTCTTGGAGCGACACGGTATTGATCATGTGACCTTGCAGCCCGAGCTGGTATCTGATCTGCAAGACGATGACAATGCCATCAATAATGCAGCACCAGCACCAGCGGCAACGCCACAATTAATTCATCACGGCGAGCGCTTTTATGTGGAGTGCGCCAGTAGCAATGCTAGCGGATTACATCGCATGGCCTATCACACCTGGGGCGACCCTTCTAATCCTCGAGTGTTGATCTGCGTGCATGGCCTCACGCGCCGTGGCAGTGACTTTAGAACCTTGGCTGAGGTCATGTGCAAGGACTATTACGTTGTTTGTCCCGATGTCGTGGGGCGAGGTGATTCGGATTTTTTAGAAAACCCCATGCTCTACGGCATTCCCCAGTACGTTGCCGATATGACTACCTTAGTGGCGCGCTTAAATGTTGCGTCGGTAGACTGGTTCGGAACCTCTATGGGCGGCCTAATTGGTATGGTGTACGCCGGTATGCCGGACTCACCGATACGCCGAATACTCATTAATGATGTGGGTCCGCGAATTGAGTCTGAATCACTCAAGCGTTTAAGTTCGTATGTGGGTCAACCCTTTGCTTATTCCAATCGCACAGAGGCCTTGACAGTTCTCAACCGGATCTGCGCAAGCTTTGGCTCCCACACACCAGAAGAGTGGGAACGCTTAAATGGCCCGCTTTTGCAAGAAGTAAATGACGTCTGGTCACTGCATTACGACCCGAAGATCGTGATTCCGTTTGCGGCAGTGAATCCCGTTTTGGCGAAAGCCGGAGAAATGGCATTGTGGAATCACTTCGATGCGATTAAGGCGCCTATCTTGATTGTGCGTGGTGGCGATTCGGATTTATTGTCTAGCGCTACCGTTGACGAAATGCTCAGGCGCAATCCGCACGCACGCAGCATCACCATTCCAGGGGTTGGTCATGCTCCTGCCTTTTTAAAGCCGGAGCAAATTGCCCTTGCCGCTGAATTCTTTTCATGAGCACGAAGAAGGACCAGCCTTCTGCTGAGGTTTTGCCAACGCAGTCGGCTTTAGTGGATTCATGGCAGGGCGAGCCACCTGAAGAGCATCAATCTGGCGTTCTCAGCATCTTGCAGTTACTGCACTTGGATGAGCCGAGTTTGTTGGCTGCAGGTCATCTTGATAGTGCATTGGGCAAAGAGGCGCTGAGTAAAAAACTGGGCGATGAGTCTGCCCGGCTGCTTAGTGGTTATCGCAGCCTGCGGCAAGCCCAAGCCAAAATAGTCAAAGCCGATGGCGGTATCAGTGTGGCTGGTCAAGAGGAAGTGCTGCGCAAAATGCTCCTCGCCTTTGGCGATGATCTACGGGTCGTGCTGATTTACCTCGCTTCGCGCTTGCAAACCTTACGCTGGATTAATCAGGAAAAAATTCCGATGCAGGCAGCCTGGGCGCAGGCCTTTTTGGATATTGACGCCAGCTTGGCTAATCGCCTCGGTATTTGGCAAATGAAATGGGAAATGGAGGATTTAGCTTTTCGTGTTTTAGCGCCGCCGGTTTACCGTGAGATAGCCACGATGCTCGACGCAAAGCGCGCTGAGCGCGAGGGCTTTATCACCCGCATCATTGAAGAGCTCAAGCGGGTATTGGGTGAAACAAGCGTATCGGCGAACGTGCAGGGTAGGCCCAAACACATTTACAGCATTTGGAAAAAAATGCAGGGCAAGTCCTTGGACTTTGCGAATTTGTATGACGTGCGGGCATTTCGTATTTTGGTAGAGGACGTGAAGGATTGTTATGCTGCGCTTGGTTTAGTGCATAACGTCTGGCAACCGATTCCGCGCGAGTTTGATGACTACATTGCAAGACCCAAGCCCAACGGATACCAGTCATTGCATACCGTGGTCATGGATGCGGATGGCGTTGCATTTGAAATTCAGATTCGCACACACACAATGCATCAGCAAGCAGAGTACGGTTTAGCTGCGCACTGGCGTTACAAAGAAGGCGCAGCACCGGCACCTAAAAATGCGGGCGGCACGCACAGCGCGGCCGTAGCCTACGAGCGCCAAATTGCCTGGGCCAGGCAGTTAATTTCCTGGAAAGAAGATGCCTGGGAGCAGCTTAAGCACCATGCGATTGATGATCACATTTATGTTCTGACGCCGCTCGGCAAAGTGATTGCCTTGGAAAAGGGGTCTTCGCCGATTGATTTTGCGTATGCGGTTCACACTGATTTGGGTCATCGCTGCCGAGGAGCGCGGGTTGACGGCTCGATGGTGCCGCTGGACACAAGCCTTGCCAATGGCCAAACGGTGGAAATCATTGCGGTTAAACATGGCGGACCATCGCGCGATTGGATTAGTCCAGATCGCGGCTATTTACGTTCTCAGCGC
>JBIPON010000162.1:0-4200 GCA_044379065.1 Polynucleobacter sp.
CTTTTAGTAAGGCCGCCCGTTTTAGGGTGGAGTCAGTACGGTTAGCAGCGAGCTTATCTAGGCGATTAGCAAAACGCAGGCCATTCATTAATAATGCCCCGCCTTTGATTCTATGAATCAGACTACTCAGATCAGATTGGGATATCGCCCCAGTTGATAGCTCTGCAATCGCCTGGTGGTGTACCTCCATGATTTCATGCAAGATTAGTCTGCCGATTTGATTTTGATCGGTACTGCCTTTGCCGAGTTGTGGAAACGCAATGGCGTCCTCTTCCGCATCAAACTCCACCTCTACCATGGTGAAGTAGCGTGCTAATTCATTTTCAAGGGTTGCCAAGTTGAGTGGCTTAATCAGAACGGCATTCATGCCCGAAGCAAGCAGGCGATGCCGAATATCCAGGGCATAGATATCGGCGGTAACGCCAATAATGATCAGTTCAGTAAATCCATCGGCACGGATGGATTGCGATAAATCAGCACCATGCATGCCAGGCATGGAGTGATCGGTGAGCATGACATGAAACCGATTCTGCTTTAGGAGGGTTAATGCTTGACCGGCATTCTCACAGACAACAACCTTTGCTCCAAGTGCCTCTAATTGCAGGGATAAAACTTGACGGCTAGCAGGGTGATCCTCAACTACTAAGGCGCAGACTTGCTTGCCGTGGTGTTGCATGCGCTGGGTACTATGCAAGGTTGCCTCAGTGATTAATCGATTCGAAGCCACTTGGGTTGTTCTGGGGAAGGCAGCAGAAAAATGGACATTGCTACCCATTCCAGGCTCACTATCGAAATACAGTTGACTGTCCATCGATCGAATCAAATGGCTGCTAATGGTTAAGCCGAGGCCAGTACCTTGAGGGGTATTACCCGCTTGCTGTTGGTGTTGAGCCCGGACTTGCTCAAAGGGCTGAAGGGCAATGGCAATATCAGCGGTATTCATCCCAATGCCGGTATCAATTACGCGAAACTCAATTAACTGTCCGGCATGGTCATCGGCCAAGATGCGGACCGAAAAGTGAATTGATCCCGCGTTCGTAAACTTAATCGCATTACTCAGGATGTTGTTTAATACTTGACGGAGTCTCAAGGAGTCGACCATCAGCACTTCTGCAATGCGCAGGTCGAGATGGGTATGCATGCTCAACTGGCGATTCGATGCAAAGATCGAGAAAGCTGCATCAATTTCCTCAACTAGAGTTTTAAGACAGCAGGGCTCGGGCGTTAAGGTGAGCTTCCCGGCCTCTATCTTGGAAAGATCAAGGACCTGATTGAGCATGCCAAGGAGTGACTCCGCCGAGGCATGGGCACTCTGTAGCAAAGGCTTCTCGCTATCCGGCAAGCGTGGACTTTTGAGTAATAACTCCTGAACCCCCAAAATAGCATTCATGGGTGTTCGGATTTCATGGCTCATTTCAGCTAAAAAGCTTGATTTGGCATTATTGGCTCGCTCCGCATGTTCTTTTTGGATTAACAGCGCGGCATGCTGAAGTGCATATTGTTTTCGATGGCGTTGCAAACGAACAATCCAAGCGAATCCACCTAAGAGCGCAGTAAATAAAAAGCCGATCACAATGTGGCGTTTCCATGGAGTGTGGTGCTGGTGCATAAAGTCCAGATCAGCTGCGCCGAAATCATCTCTTGGCTCGATACCAAAACCTGGTATAGAAAAGATGGCGCGCGATGCTACCGGATCAAGGGCATGCAGGGTCTTTTCCACAATGCCTTTGAGGGGTTTGGCATGATGGCCAATCAGCCAGCGGTACGCCAGTGGTTCGCGTCCATACAGGCCATTCAGCTTCAAATGATCTTGGTGCTCTGCGCGCATGGCATACCGCGCAAGCCGAATCGGCATCACTACGGCGTCGTACTCGCGCTTCATGAGTGCGGCAAATAAATGGGCTACGGATTGGTGGTTGCGGTGACTAGAGTCTGTTGCAAAAAAAGCCGTTTTGGGAGCGCTCACGGGACTATCCACTAAGGTCTCGGCACGCGTTACCACCGCCGTATGACCCCAAAATAAGGGGTCTGACCAGATGCCCGGATTTGCTTTTGAGAGGTGAGTGGGTGGATCAATTACAAAATCAATGGTTTGCTTACTAAGCAATTGGTTTAAATCTGCATCGTTGCTGCGCCAAATCGCTTGGTATTGCTGCTGGGTTTGCTGGCTCAATGCATCAATAAGTGATTGGTAAACGCCAACGTGACCACTTCCATCTAGGGGCGCAAGATAGGGTGCGTGTTGCTCATGAATACTGAAATACACCACCGGCCTTGCTTTGATCCACGCCCGCTCTTCCAGGGCGATTTCAATGTGGTGTGCAAAAGCCGTACTGCAGTAAAGCAGTGCGGCAGTGCAAGCGATTTGACCGAATGCAGTGACTCGCATCATCCCTCAATAATGTGGTTATTGCGGCAAAACATAATGAGGTCGGCAATGTTATTGACGCCCAGTTTTTCAAAGATGCGCGTTTTGTACGTGGCTACGGTTTTATTGCTGATGTGCAACAGGTCTGAAATGTGTTGATTGCTGTTGCCTTTGCCCAAATACTTCATCACTTGCAATTCACGATCAGAGATGAGCGCCAGTTTCTCCTGGTCGCTAAGCGAGCTATGGCCATTGCGCGTATGGGAAAAGCAAGCATAGCCTTGGGAGATGGCCACGCAGGCCGCTAAGATGACATCGGCCCCGGCCGTTTTGTTGATGAAGCCATGGGCACCCAAGGAACGTACTCGTCCTCCATATACATGCTCATCTAGGCTTGACAAAACCAGCAAGCGGATATCGGGGTAGGTCAAACTAATGCGGCGAATCACATCAAAGCCATCCGTTTTGGGCATATCTAGATCCAAGATCACGATATCCGGATTGATTTGCTTCACACTTTGCAGGCACTCCTCTCCGTTGCGGCACTGGCCTACTACTTCAAATAGCAATTGGTCCTGCAGCATACTTTTGAGGGCCATCAACATGGCGGGATGATCGTCTACCAACATGACACTTTTCTTCATTGCCTATCTCCGTTCTGGTTTGTACTTCCATGGGGTTTCACTGCAAAAATAGCTTTCGCAATTCGACTGTCGCTGATATGAAGAATTTGGTGCCGACTTACGGGCGACATCATTAAGCCGCCGTAGCAAAAATCCACCGGCAAGAGCCGGGCGTTTTCGAGGTCTTTAATTAAGGCAATGCCGTTGGCATACAGCATTGCACCCAGTTCCCTTGCCATCGCGAGGGCATCGAGTAATTGGGCTTGTTGGTTTGCTAGCGCAATGTCGTCACTGCGCAGCTCCTGGATTGAAAAATGGATGCCATCGAATTTAAGCTCTTCTAACCACTGCGGCTGCATCGACTGCGGATTGGCATTCATCAGGTGCAGCAGTACACCGATGCGACGTAGGCGCAATAGACCCTCTTTGCAATTCGTTCGAATCGCCTCAGGCGGCATTGCAGTAAGACCAAGGTGAACTAAGCCAACGGGTAATCTGGAATTTAAAATTAGGTCGCACAGGGCATCAATACGCTGTGGATTGGCGAGTACGCCCGGCGATAAAGGTAAGAGAATCTGAATGGGCCTGTTGCAGCAATGCCAGTAACTGGCTGCATCCAGTCCTTCCATGGTGAAGCGTAATACCTGGGAGTCGGTGGCGCCCAAGAGTGGCCGGAACAAGGCAGCCGACATGGCATTGCCTGCTGCATTAAAGATGGGTTCGTAGCTCACGGTTTGGCGTTTAGACCAGTTGGCATTGCTACTGGCATCCTGGGTTTCGTGGGCTAAATTGGCTGCATGAGTGCCTTGGACATCTCGCAGCTCATGAAAAGGCTTGTTCTTCCATGCATGAACAAGCGTATACAGCCGAGATTTGGGACTCATAAGGTGTTCTCCAGTCGATGACTGTCCAGTCTAGGCAGGACAGGTCCGGGAAGTAAGCAGGCAGATCTGATTTGTGTGTAGGAAACGACCTACAACAGGCTTTTATTGGGCCGCCCCTTGAAATCAGCGGGAATAGACCTATATAATCAGCACTCACTGCAATCGAGTGCTAAAACGACCTTGACCAGTCAAAATCGTTTTAACTTGAGGTGTAGGGATTATAACCCGACGATTTATATCGATTTTTATGTAGTTAACACTCACTAACTTAGGAGAAGGAATGAATCTACGTCCTTTACATGATCGCGTGATCATCAAGCGTATG
>JBIPON010000032.1:0-12864 GCA_044379065.1 Polynucleobacter sp.
CTGTACGGTCCAAATAATCCAGTGCCTGCCTATTTGCCCTTAATGCGCCTGACATCCGTGAATGCCGACATGGCAGGCAATCTCTGGGCGGCGAATAACTGGAAACCGAGGGGCTTGCAAGACTTGGTCTCTAATCCTGGCGGGGATGGTATGGTGATCTTTGTTGGCCTAGGTGCGGCCACCAAGGCGCCGAGTTTGGGTCCGGCGAAACCACTGTAATTGCTCGCTTGATATTTAATAAAACGAAAATCTATTCAGGATATTATTTATTAAATGTAAAGTCATTTATATAATTAGATTGCTATTCGTTAAGATAAGGTAAGACAAGCACTGCCAGCATTGCAGCTTTTTTATTGAATGATATTGATATGACATTTAGCGACACATCACCGTTATCTGAAAAACCAAATTCATTGGAAGATGTGAATCAATCACGGCGAGACTTATTAAAGAGTGCTGCCGCGATGACTGCGGCAATTGCCATACCAGGGTGTAGCGGGTCTTCAAATACGGTATCTTCGACTGATCAGCCTAATATCCTATTCATTTTGGTAGATCAAATGCGTTACCCCCAAGTATTTCCAGAGGGGATTAGTAATGCAGATCAATTTATCCAAACTTTCATGCCTAATCTTTATTCTCTTTGGAGTAAGGGTGTTAAGTTTGCCAACAATAATATTGCATCGGCCTCGTGCGGACCCTCTCGCTCTGTTTTGATGACGGGTTTGTATACTCAGCAAACATGGAATACGTGCACCCTCGCAGGGGCGCTCATTGGTAATTCGCCTCCTGTCTTGAATCCCGCGTACCCCACTTATGGAAAACTGCTAAGGCAGGCTGGTTATGAGACTCCCTATGCCGGAAAGTGGCATCTTTCGTATACCTGGAATACTGATTCCACTGGCGGCATGGATCAGTATGGGTTTGAGGGTCTGACTGAACAGTACCAGTTGGATGCTGGAAATCTACAGGGAACGTATGGTGACCCCAATTGGACCAGCCCAACACCGCAACTCAACGATGCCTATATTGCAGAGGTTGGAGCTAGTTGGTTGGCCAGCAAAAAAACGGGAGATAAGCCGTGGTGTTTAACGGTTGGATTTCAGAATCCGCATGACCATGAGTTTTATCCGGCCGGCACGGAGTACCAAACATTTACCAATTTATTTCCACACAGTCAGACTATTGGCGGGCAAAGTGTCGTGACTGTACAAGCAATCAACTATTCAGTTAATCCATCGGCTACAGGAATAAGTTGGGAAAATAATCAGTACGCGAGCGGTAAGTCAATATTAAATGGCTACCGTTATCCAGTATTGCCCCCCAATTGGGAGTCGATTGACAGCCTTTATGCCAATAAACCAACTTGGCAGCTGGTAGGGCGACAGTGGTTGGCAATGCAGTTTGGCGGTGTTACTGAATCTACTTTGGATGCGAGTTATTCCCCGAAATCCTATCCAAATACAAGCTATACATTCACCGGATACAACCCCGCTATTCCAGGGTCTGGAGCCAGTGGGCAGTTAAAACTCTTGGGCGTTGGCTTGGGGCCATACAGTTATTGGCAACGTAACTTAGATGTCTACACTGCAATGTTGCAGTCACTTGATATCAATATTGGCCAAGTGCTAGGTGCAATTCCAGAGGACGTCAGAAAAAACACGGTTATCGTATTTACGTCTGACCATGGTGATACGGTAGGCGCACATGGGATCGTTGCAGGAAAAAATTGCGTAGCGTACAAAGAGGTTTTACAAGTACCTTTGCTTGTTTATGATCCCTCAGGAAAGTACACGGGAGATATCAGCCGTACAAGAACTCAATTAACGTCATCGGTTGATATTCCCATCATGCTCACTAGCTTTGCTTACGGCGGTACACGATCGTGGATAATTGGAGATAACGCTACTCTATACAGCACGCGCTTTGATATGTTTCCCTTACTCAAGTCTGCAGGAGCAAAGGGTAGGGACTACGCCTTATTTGCTTCAGATGAGTTGATTGATGCTTGGATGGATTTTGGAACAGAGCCACACGGAACAGTCAGTGGGCTAGCCGGAATCTACCGTACGCCGCCCCATATTCTGACTTTAGTGACCGCGAATAGTAAGTTAGCGACTTACTATAATTGGACCTACGGCACGACGCAAATATTAAGTACATCTGCTGCTTATCCGACAAATGCTAATTTGCAATTTGAGTATTACGACTACTCCACTTCAGACGGACTTGCTGAACTGAGTAATACCTACTCAAGCAGTCTAGCCGCATCGGCCATGAAAGCACTTTTGTTAAATGACTTGTTGCCTAATGAAATGCAAAGGCCATTACCAGCCTCGCTGCAGTCAGCACAATCAAATACTCAGCAAGGAATTATTGCCTATTACAAATCTTTACTCTCTAGTACACGAGATTCTTTTTATTGCTATGTTTCGCGTTTATGTACCTAAACGGCTTATAAAGTTATTTAGCGCCTCCATAGCTTGAGTTCATGCCCTCCGCAGCCCCAAACGCGATTACTTTGCATGCTGTATTACTATCCAGCTATCGAGGGTGCGTGCCTGAGGTAGGTGGAGTGAGTATTTCTGCTTTGACTGCCAAAAGGCAGCGCCTGTATTTACTTTAAATAATCAAAGACAACTTCACCAACATCCAGGGTCATGTCGCATAGCAGGTGTTTTGAACTGACGATTTCCAGAATGGGAAGATCTGCAACGGGTGCAAGTGCGTGTTCAAACAGTTGCAGTCGCGCAGGTCCAGACCAAGCGCCATGCATTTTGACATTCTTGCAGTAATAGCGAACCAGCTCACAAATACGCGGGGTACTGTCAACATGCGGAATAATCTTCAGCAAGTATCCTGGGGTTTTGGAGATCTTGCTTTCTTCTGCAGCAATATCCAGTTCAGTGTATTTGTAACCCATGGTGCCGGTCGCAACGCGAATTGAGCCGTAGTCAAATGTTCCCACTAGAGCATCGAGTTCAATCTGCAGTTTTGGACTGGCTAATTTTTTTGGAAATCCCCAGATTTCGCGGCCAGCTGCGATGGGCGCCTCATCGTCCAAATACATCATGTGGGAATAAGTTCCCGGTACGCCATCAGGACCCACTACATGGATCACTTGACCGCTTTCCGTATAGTTACCAAAACCACTGGAATCGGGCATGCGGATAAATTCAAAACTCACCAGTGGATCTTGAATGGTGAGGGGCTCCGGCACCACGGCCTGTAGTTTTTTGAGGTCGGTGCGGTAGGTGATGATAAAAAACTCCCGATTCACGAAATGGTACGGGGCCTTGGCGTAAGCCGGGCTACTAATTGGTACTGCAAAGGCGCTATTGCGGATTTCTGAAATATTCATGGCTATCTATCAACGAACGGTTACAAAAATGATTCTGGTAAAGAGTAGCTCACTTAATAAAATGCAGGAACGGATTATTCGAAATCAAAATCACACCTAGATAAGGACTACTTAGTGTGAGAGCAATGGTGCAAATCGGGACTAAGACCGTGGCAGTCGCAATGGCCATGGCAGTAACTAAAGCCTTCGGCTTAGTGAGATGCACAAAGGCGACGACGAGTTGAACCAAAATTGCTAGAACAATAATGGCATACCAGCGGACGGGATGAACATCAAATGATACAAATGCTAATCGAGTCATCCTTCCGCTGCTAACCAATTGCATGGCATTCATTAAGGCTTTGGACTCGGCGTTATTACCCAAGGAGTCAACTGCTTTAAAAGTAGCCTGGCGCAGGGTTTCGTAATGCTGCTTTGTGATTGGGGAGGACTCTCCATCCGATGAAAGAGTTTGCCATTCATCTTCTACGACTGACTTGGCATATTGTTTGGCATAAAGGGCTAGATTCTGGTCCCGCAGGCTTGGAATAGCCTGGGACAAATCAATGATGCTTCCAATGCCTTGACTCTCCGTTCGGACTGATTTATTGGCTACGTTGTAATTTTCCCAAAGGGAGGTGGCCATGAGCGCAGCGGTCAAGGAGAATAAGACAGCCGGCAGGCCAAAAAATGGACCGACAACGCCTTCAAAGCTCAGAATCGAAGCTCTACCGGAGGGGCGGATAAAAATCCAAGCAATCAGGCCACCGACGGCAATAAAAAAGGAGACGATCGCCAGGATCATCAGGAATTCATAGTTATCTGCTATGTTTTGCATCAAATTGATCTTTCACGATTGATTAAAAAGAAATTGCTCCACTGCGTGGCTTTTTGATAATGAAGGAATTACTAAAAATACTTATAATTTTTTTTTATAATTCTGAATTATAAAACCTGATCAGTGGCGCGCTTCTCTTTTTTCAATTGCTTAACTCTGTTCGTGCTCTAGTTAGGATTGTGCAGGCAGAATTAATCCGGGAGTATTGATAATGACCTCCTTAATGGCCGAGTAGTAACGAGAGTAGCCGGTACACCGACAAATGTGGTCGCCTACACTCTCCAAAATTAATTGGTCAAGTTGCTCTACTTTGATGGGACTAAGCCGCAGTTGATCCATTAGTAAACTTGCCCCAATTAGGAAGCCTGGGGTGCAATATCCGCATTGAAATGAGAAATGTTTCAGAAAAGCGGCTTGTAAGGGTTTGAAACGGACATCGTATTCGATGCCTTCTACCGTTAAGAACGCTTGTCCATTGACGCTTTCAGCTGGAGTAATGCACGCCTGTACCCGAGACAGTGAATTGGTTTTTTCATCCTTTAGCGCCACCGTACATGCTTTACAGATACCCATAGCACAGGCCACTTTAGTGCCAGTTAATCCTAAATTTTCATGCAAGAACGATGCCAGGGAAATTCCTGGCACGGCGGCGGAACGGACTGCTTTTCCATTAACAAGGAGGGAGATTGTTTTCTTTTGCATCATTTCAATTGGGATTGAATCGCATCGGGTGTAAGTGGCAGATGGGTAAATCGTTTTCCAGTGGCATCGGCCACAGCGTTAATGATTGCCGATGAAATTGGATTGAACACTACTTCAGACATGCCTTTCGGATCTTCCTGCGGATGCGAGGGCAAAATAGTGAATTGGGTTTTACCTAAGGCACAATCCTTAGCCAAGGGGACGCGATAGAAGTGCATATTCCAATTTCCAGAACCAGGCCCATCCGCAAGGGATTTAGGAAAATATTCCATCCAAGTCTGGCCAATACCCATGGCAAACGATCCTTGCATTTGGCCTTCCACAATATCGACCTGAACGGGCGGGCCACATTCCAAAAAACCGGCAGCATCCATAATTTGCAGTTCCCCAGTGGTTTTTGAGACCTTTACAGTAATAATAAAAGCGTAGCACGACATCCGATTGGCATTCATGCCAATGAGGGAGTGGGATGGAAAATCGACATAAAACCGGGGTATCGGCGTGAATGCGCCTGATCCATATCGAATGGAAAGGGCGTCAATTTCAGAAGTGTAGTTTTGAGAACTAATTTTGAAGCTGGCCTTAGCCCAGCGGGTGCGATAAAAAGCATGCACCATGACACCGGTTACAGAATGAATGGAATAGGCAGTGGAGGCCAGATCGGTAAATGAAACCCGACGACCATCCTTGTAAATAAGGGATGTTGCATCAAAACGAATGTGGTTTGGATGAAAAACAGACTGATTTCCCTTTAAACCCAGAATGCTAACGGCTGCAGGCCAGAGACCAAATTGCAGCAAGACTTTACCGGCTTCTAAAACCGAGTGCCTGAGTTGATACGCTGAAGTGCTAGCTGCAGTTGACATCGAAATCAAAGGAACCCAAAACGGATCTTTCGCCATTTGGGACTGCTCAGCATCGTCTTTAATGAAACTATCACGTATTTTTAACGCATCAAACTCAGTCGATCCTCCCGTTTGTATCCCATCGGCAGGCCTACCTAAGATGGTCTTTAGAGACAATGGCAGGGTAGTTGCTGAGCCATTACCCATATCGACGCCATTGGTCGTTAAAAATAAATGGCCCTTTGGATCTAAAACGAGTGCTGCCAAGCAGGCATCATCCCCTTTGCCAAATGTTTTGGCAGCAAACGCAAAGCCTGTGCCAAATAAGCTATCCGATGACGAGTGCCGCGCCTTATTCTTTCTGCGATTTATCCATAAGGCAGATTGTGATGCCGCTTTTAACACTTCGATCGCATGAAAATCATTGGCAATTTTGATGCCCGTTTGAATATTTTCATGGGTAGAAATGATATTTTTCAGGCGTAACGTAATGGGATCGAGACCAATCGAATTTGCTGCCTCGTCAATCGCGCATTCCAAAGCAAAGGAAGATTGAAAGGTACCATAACCCCGCATTGAGCCTGCTGGAATAGCGGGAGAGGGGTATGCGCTGGCATCTACCCAAGAGCGCGGGAAGCGGTAAACGCCACCCGCATTGCGTGCGGCAACGCTCTGCACCACAAAGCTATAGTTATTTTGACCACCCCCATCCAGCTCGATATTCGAGCGTAAGTATTGGAACCTTCCAGAGGAGTCTACGGCCAAATCGATATCCATTGTTGCGGCATGTCGCTTAATGCCCGCCTGAAATTGCTCTGCGCGCGTATGCACAATACGGTGGCTTACATCCGGTTCAGAAAGGGCTGCAATTGCAAGGTGTATTGGAAAATCGGAGCTATCCCGACCGCCAAACCCGCCACCAAGAAAACAACAATTAATAATAATTTTATTAATCGATGGCGCCCGCGATCCCTTAAAAAAATCGAGTATGGCAATGCCATCATCGTATGGTGATTGGGTTCCTAAAGTTAAATGCAGTGTTTTCGTTGCCGAGTCATACCATGCAAGACCATTTTCGGGCTCCATGAACATGGGGTCAACCGATTGAGTGCTATATCGACGCTTTATCAAATGCCAATTGAACTGGGTAAGATCACCTTGCATTTTTTGAATATAGAGATTGCCAGCCATCTTTTTTTGCTGACCATCTTTTATAAACGAATACTCTTCATTTCCAGCGTAATCAAGATAGCGAACAAAGCGACTAGTCCCATAGGGAGGACGCTCTGCAGGTGGTATTTTCTTGCCAAAAATACAATAGGAGTTGATCTCTGGTATTTTATTTTTAGCGTAGAGGTATTCATCAGAAGAATGAAACAGGACTAGACCCAAAGGCTGGCCATAATAGAGGGGCGATGATTTTGAAGGAACATAAAATTCCGGCATCAAAAAAGGTGCGCCAGCTCTGCAACCCCACTGTGCAATATCATCACCTGTGACCAATCGCATAGCACCGAAATCACGTAGCAGCCTTGCCTTGTCAATGGAGTTTAGGGTTTGACCTACTGTGGAGGCGCGAAGAATATGCGATCGCCGTTCGATCTTTGGCCACCCCGCTAGATCCTTTGCTCGAAAATCAATTCCAAATACTTTGCCACCTTTTACTTTTACTGGCCCTTCTAAGCGCTGGGAGCCAATTCCATTGGCACCCCCTTGGTTGCTAGCAAAAGCCATTCCCGGGCTTGCCGTTACAGATGGATGGGCGGCAGAGGAGGGTGTCATATAACGCACGAATATGACCCCTGCACCTATTTGCAGGCTTGTTTTAAGAAATTGCCTGCGGTCGATTTTTACTGGCATATGGGCTCAATAACAATTTCAATTACCAGAGGCTATTTCAAATCATCGAGTGTTTTTGGCCCAGGGCCTGGCGTTACTAAGGCAGGCCATTGATTTGAGCCAAAAGGAACTAGCGGTGGTAGATAGGCCTCTTTCCCCCGTTTTTTCATCTCAGCAATAATGGCTTTTCTGGCATCCCCACCCATCAATTCAAAATCCATCACCCGATCGTTGCCAAAAAATAATTGCCCCGCAGTACGATCGGAAACAATCCGAGAAACGGAGGTCAGCATATCCTGAGGCGTGGTCGTGAATGAGATGGTTTCAATTAATAACAAGCGATCATTAATGTCTTTGGGATTAAAATATTGCGCAAGCACACTGAACAAAATATTATTTTGCCTTGCTACATAAATTGTATTACTAGCCGCATACGTTTTATTCCAGTCTGTACCCAAATCATTCTTCCACTGATCGAGCACCGTCATCCAATGATTAACCTGCGTCTGTGCCGCCCAGTTAATAATTTTCTTTAAGTCTGGCTTTGTCTTTTGGCCAAAATTTTCTAAATCGCTGAGCGTGAGTTTATTTTTATCTAAAACCATCGTCATGTAGTCTATATTTGCAATCAATATACTGCGAACAGTTGGTCGCCATGCCTCATTCATGGGGACCGTATCTAGACCTGCAAGGGCTTTTTTCATGTCTACTTGGTAGCTTGAAATAGCCTCCCTCCAGCGGACTCCATCCTTCTTATTGATCGATTGCAAAACTACTTGAGAGATTGCCATAGTGCTATGACCCGTTGATTTCAGGATTTGATATACAACGGGCACTGGCGGCGCCTCCACTGCTGGCTTACCTGGCCTATACAGTGTCATTTTTCCACCGCCGCCCGAGAAGAGCGCCAATATGAACGGATGCTTGGATAAGAATTCATTTTGAAAATCCAGCAGCGCGCCGTCGTAGCGTTTAAACATGCCTACATTTAATTCCAAGATATTTTGTGTCGCTATTTGTTGCGGAGTGCTGCTGCTCGGCGGATTTTTTGAGGTATCGGCATACACGATTGCCGAGTTCCATACCGAAAAAAACGCTATTAAAGTAATGATTATTTTTTGATTTCTCATGTATAGGCCCATAATATTATTTATATATAATTCCACTCGATAATACACCTTGGCATTTTAAAATTCGGTTGTACAACTCAAGTTTACTGTTCAATTGGAGGTTAAATTATTTTAGCGACTTTGCCGATTTACCCAGCACTACATGGGAAGGGAAATTCATAATTATTTATTATTCATATTTATATTCATTTTTATCAGAATTTAAGTTAGACGTGTATCTAAAATAGTGAAATAAGTTAGGGTTCAGTCGACCTTCTTTCGTAAATCAGTGTGCGACAATAATTCGATTAAAAAAACTGTAAAAGGGAGATCCTAGGATGTCTTTACCTCCTGGAGTGATTACAGACTTACAAGCCTTGCTGGGTGATCGCTTTAGCCTCGCAAAGGCGGTACGTGATCACCATGGTCGCGACGAGTCCCCTTATCCCGAATTAGCCCCAGATGCGGTGGCGTTTGTAGAGACCAATGAAGAGGTTGCTAGTGTAGTTAAGCTATGCAATGAACATCGCGTGCCATTGGTGGCCTATGGTGCCGGATCTTCGCTAGAAGGACACATACTGCCGATTCAGGGTGGAATATGCCTCGATTTAAGTCCAATGAATACCATTCTGGAGATTGCCTCCGATGATTTCCTGGTGACTGTCCAGGCTGGAGTGCGGCGTAAGCAACTCAATCTCGAGTTAAAAGATCAGGGATTATTTTTCCCAGTAGACCCTGGGGCGGATGCCAGTATTGGCGGGATGTGCGCCACGCGAGCCTCTGGCACCAATGCCGTGCGCTACGGCACCATGCGCGAGAATGTCGTGGCCTTAACGGTAGTCACGTCTACTGGCAACATCATTCGGGTGGGTTCGCGCGCACGCAAATCAGCTGCTGGGTATGATCTAACACGTCTTTTTATTGGTAGTGAAGGTACGCTGGGCATCATCACGGAAATTACCTTAAAGCTCTACCCCTTACCCGAAGCCATTTCTGCGGCAACCTGCGTCTTTCCATCGGTTAGTGCAGCGGTGCAAGCGGTGATTGCCATTATTCAATATGGCATTCCGATTGCGCGTGTCGAGTTGGTCGATGCGACTGCGATTGCAGCAATTAATCGCTATTCCAAGCTGAACCTTCAGGAAAAGCCTACTCTATTTTTTGAGTTTCATGGATCGCCGCTCGGCGTGCAAGAACAAGCTGAAACTACCCAAGCGATATGCGCGGAACACGGCGGCAGTGGCTTTGAGTGGTCCGCCAATCCAGAAGATCGCACCCGGCTCTGGCAGGCTAGGCACAATGCGTACTACGCTTGTTTGCAACTGCAAGCCGGCGCGCGCATCCTCAATACCGATATTTGCGTACCGATATCGAAGTTGGCGTTTTGCATAGATCGGGCTCGCGATATGCTAAGCCAATCCTATTTAAAGAGCGCCATACTGGGCCATGTGGGCGATGGTAACTTCCATGCCTTGATCATCATTGACCCCAATCGCCCCGAAGATATGCAGGAAGCAGAGCGCTTAAATCACTGCATCGTACAAGATGCCTTAAGTGTCGGCGGAACCTGCACGGGTGAGCATGGGGTAGGCATGCATAAAATCCAATTTATGCTGCAAGAGCATGGCGCCGATGCAATTGAATGCATGCGCGCCATTAAAGAAGTCTTTGATCCAAACACCATTTTGAATCCAGGAAAAATACTTCCTGCCCGTTTGCCATAGGGTGATTGCAGGGCCCCTAAATCAATAAATCCACTCCACAATCAATGCTATCGATTATGGAATAGATAACGGATCTAGCTTGGGATCTATGCCCTCCCAAAAACGGCATTTGTGATTTGATCGCGCATCAACCAAATTAATGTTATTAGGAATAAACCGCATTACATTTGAATCGGTATTTGCTAAGTTGAATTGTGGCCAATTGGCTAGGCGTGTGGTTTGAGGTGCACCTGTTTTGATGAAGTTGGCCCAAACCTGAACCATTTCATTGGCCATTAATTGCGATTGGGGCGGTAAATTGGGCGCATCAATGGCTGCAGTGTTCGATAGATTGGGGAACAGGTAATTTAGAGCAGCGGAGTGCACCGCACCAAGCGTCATTCTGGGGTCTTGACCCTTAGCGATACCAACACCCAAAACAAGCGCATCGGGGTCTGCGAATTCCCACTGATAGAGGGGCATGATTTCACTAAAAGCCCTCGCTGTTCTCAGGTAAGTGCAGTTACTCAAACCAACAACCGGCGTGTAATCGGAGAACATAGAGCCCATCCCATCTGCGCTGACAGGTCCTGCTGAGAAATACTCACCCAGCATGCTAGGAAATTTTGCAGTCCAGCCGCCCGATGGTGGCGAGACATCAATTAAATAGAATTGGGAAAGCAAAAATTCCTGAAAAGAATTTGGTAAATCTGCGGTGTTAACACTTGGTTCGGCTATCGTATCGTATGCAACATAAAGACGCAGTTCATCTTTAGCGCCACCATACAGAATCGGAATTCGTTTAATGTTGACAGCGATTTCAGAGGGGGTAAATGCAGCTAACGGTACCGTGCCCGAAACCCCATTGTTGATCACTGGGCCAAAAGGAAATAAAGGGACGTTTGCGCTAACCCTTCCTTGGGCTGCCAATACTGCTGCAATCGGTTTTTGGCGCATGCAGTTTAATTGGGCAGCCCCTGTTTCTAAATCACAAGCTAATTCTTTGGCCATGCGTAGATAGATCGGCGTCGTATCGGCAAAATTAACCACATCAATATTAGATCTGGACAGTGCCATAGTTAGGGTTGGCCACTCGTATAAACAGTTATAACTTAATGGCGCTGCTTGTTGAAAAAGCCCTTCGGTTTTGGTCTTGCTCAGCACATGTAGGCAGGTCGATGCTGCACCGGCAGATTCGCCTGCAAGGGTAATTTTTGTACTATCGCCACCAAATGCCTCAATATTATCTTTGACCCATTGCATCGCCAAACGCTGGTCTTCAAGGCCGAGGTTGCCATTCCAGCCTTCAGTGATAGAAGGGTGGGCCATAAAACCTAAGGGGCCCAGTCGGTAGTTCACCGAAACAACAATAATTCTTCCCTCATGAGCCAATTTATCGAGTCTGTACAAATTGGATGCGCCCCCAACAAAACCGCCGCCAGGCAACCAGACAAGCACTGGTAACTTCTCTGTAGGGGATACATTCATTGGGGTTGTAACATTCAGCGTTAAACAGTCCTCAACCAGGCTTTCCTCGGTAAGGTCAAAGCGTCGCTCTTGTGGACAAGCAGCGCCAAATGATCCGGTATTGAGTGTTCCCGTCCATGCTGTCACCGGCCGCGCTTTAGTCCAGCGATCCTGTGCAGTTAATGGTTGTGCATAGGGAATGCCGCGGTATTCATTGACTGTGCCATAGCGCTGCACGCCCCGTACTTCCCCTAAATTGGTTGTTACGGTCGGATTTGATGTCGTGCTGGATGATGATCCGCACGCAATTAATAAGGCGCATAGAAAGAGAGAAGTGAGGGACCGCATCAATTTCATGGCCTTAGCTAATAAAAATCAGAGCCCGATAAGGGAGGGAATAGTGCAAACGATGGTAACAAATGCCAATTAGCCTGAGGCATTACCGCCTAAAAACTTCGGATACTGGATATTGTAGTGATAAACAGCGATGCGTATGGTAATAATCAGCAGTAATGTTGAAACAATACAAATGACTACAGGGTAAGCACTATGCTCAAATTGATTGCAAAAATACAAACCCACCACCATCAATAGCGCACCCAGAACGGCCACTTCTTCGTAAATGGTTTTCTTGAAGGCGCTGGGTTCCTGATTAATGATGACATCACGAATAACACCGCCGCCAGAACAACTCAGGGCAGCAAAGAAAGGCGCCCAGAACCACGGTAAGCCCGCATTAATTGAAATAATCGCACCGGTGGTCGCTAATACTGCAAAACCAACGATGTCAGCATATTTCTTGGTATTTTCAAACAGGGGGGTTTTATGGGACTGTGGATAAAAGCCCGTAATAAGGGTCGCCAGCACGACCAAGAGCAGAATCCCAAGAGGGTAGGTTGGGTCCTTAATGTAATAAAACGGAAAGCGCTCACCTTGAATCAATAAATCACGAATGGTGCCGCCCCCTAGGCCAGAGAGGAGTCCTAGGAAAAGCCTTCCATAGATATCATAAGAGCGATTG
>JBIPON010000033.1:0-12841 GCA_044379065.1 Polynucleobacter sp.
GCTGCCCCTTTGAACGAATTGCGCAATACACCTGCGCTCAAGGATTACTCCTGCAATTAAAGTGAGTAGTACATGTCAAATTCGATGGGGTGCGTCGTCATGCGGAAACGAGTAACCTCTTCCATCTTCAAATCAATGTACGCATCCAACATCGAATTGGTAAACACACCACCACGGGTTAAGAATTCACGATCCTTATCCAAGCACTCCAAAGCCTGATCTAAGCTATGGCATACGGTTGGGATCTTTGCATCTTCCTCTGGTGGCAAGTCATACAAATTCTTATCAGCAGCTTCGCCTGGATGAATCTTGTTCTGCACGCCGTCCAAACCAGCCATCAAGAGCGCTGAGAAGCACAAGTATGGGTTGGCCAATGGATCTGGGAAGCGGGTTTCAATGCGGCGACCTTTTGGGCTCGATACGTGTGGAATGCGAATCGAAGCCGAACGGTTACGCGCAGAGTAAGCGAGCTTCACTGGGGCCTCAAAGCCGGGAACTAAACGCTTGTACGAGTTCGTACCTGGATTGGTAATGGCATTGAGTGCGCGAGCATGCTTAATGATGCCGCCGATGTAGTACAGGGCGAATTCAGAAAGACCGGCATAGCCGTTACCAGCAAACAAGTTCTCGCCATTCTTCCAGACGGACTGGTGTACGTGCATACCGGAGCCATTGTCACCAACGACTGGCTTAGGCATAAAGGTAGCGGTCTTGCCATAGGCGTGCGCTACGTTTTGCACCACATACTTCTGCCAAATGGTCCAATCGGCACGCTGAGTGAGTGTGCTGAACTTGGTACCCAATTCGTTTTGGCCTTGGCCAGCAACTTCATGGTGATGCACTTCAACTGGAATGCCCATGGACTCCAAGATCAAACACATTTCAGAACGCATGTCTTGGAAGGTATCAACCGGAGCTACTGGAAAGTAACCGCCCTTTTTGCCTGGACGATGACCGGTGTTGCCGCCTTCAATCTCAGCAGACGATGACCAAGGAGCCTCTTCGGAATCAATCTTGACGAAGCAGCCCTTCATGTTGTCGCCCCAACGGACGCCATCAAAAATAAAGAACTCAGGCTCTGGGCCAAAGTAAGCAGTATCACCAAGTCCAGTACCTTTTAAATAGGCTTCAGCACGCTTTGCAATCGAGCGTGGATCACGATCGTAGCCTTTGCCATCCGATGGCTCGATTACGTCGCAGGTAATTACTAAAGTAGGCTCTTCATAGAAGGGGTCGATGTAGGCCGCAGTTGGATCTGGCATCAACAACATGTCGGATGCTTCAATACCCTTCCAGCCAGCAATCGAGGAACCGTCAAATGCATGACCGCTTTCAAATTTATCTTCATTGAAATGCGACATAGGCACAGTCGTATGCTGCTCTTTGCCTTTGGTATCGACAAAGCGAAAGTCAACAAAGGTGCACTCTTTTTCTTTAACCAACTTCATTACGTCCGCGACGGTTTTTGTCATGCAAATCTCCTCAATAAATGAACCAAATTCTGTAATCGTTGGCATGCCCTGATGGTGCACACAACATCTATTTCATGTATGCAATGTATCGAAAGCGAACCGCTTGAATCGCTATTATTGCACTACTAAAGTGCCTAAAAAGGGGTATTACTCGGTTTTTTGCACTAAATTAGTGCTTAATTGGATCGTGAATTTGGTAATTGAGGAATTTTGTCCCTTGGCGAAGGGCCTCCCAAGCCAGTTGCACCGTATCGGCGCAGCCTTTAACGCCCAATTCAATATGCCGCCGAGCATAAACACCGCCCCGCACGGGATCCCCCACTGATGGCAAGCTAAATACTTTGACGCCCTCAAAGCGACGCTCAATCTCCTCCATCAGAGGTGTTAACCGAGATTCAATGCCCTCGGGGACGATAAAACTTTTTTCCAGCCAATTTTCTTGATGAAACAAATGGGAATAATAGTGATCAAGGCACCACGCCATCATGGGCGCTGCCATCACCGGAAAGCCAGGGAAAAAATGGTGTTCCTGAATCCGAAATCCCGGAATCTGGTTATAGGGATTGGGGATGATTTCACAGCCCACCGGAAACTCGCCCATCTTAAAACGATGCTGATTCTCAGCAAGGGACAAATCGGCCTTGGCGGCGTCGCCCTCCGCCATTGCAATGATGCGATTGGCAATCAAGGCCTTCGCTTGCGGATGCAACTCGATCTCTAAGCCCAATGCTTTAGCAGCGCTTATGCGTGTATGGTCATCGGGGGTAGCGCCAATGCCGCCAGTACTAAAGACAACATCGCCACTAGCAAAGGTTTCTTTCAGGCACTGCACAATTTGGTCCGGATCATCGCTCACGTAGCGAGCCCACGACAAACTCAAGCCGCGCTCATGGAGTAACTCAATCATTTTGCTGAGGTGTTTATCAGCACGACGACCCGATAAAATCTCATCGCCAATCACAATCAAACCAAAGCGTCGTGCAGGCTGGGTATCCATGGCAGTCATTTACGACGCCTCCATGTCAATCACGGCATGCTCCACCTTCGGCGTTTTGGCCTCTTCCGTTGCACGCAATTCTTTGAGTGCGCCTAATAAGAAATGGGAAAACCAGAGCGCGGCAAAGACAAAGATAATGGAGTAAATCCAAAGCGCCACAAAGCTAACAAAGGGGAACAAAACCAAAGCCAGTGCAGACGTTGCCCAAAAGAAGGTGGGCACCGCACCCAGCATGCCGGCCGCAACACCCATACCCAATAACTCCCAGCGATAGCGCTCGAGCAAAACATCGCGCTCGGCAGTGGTGGCATGCTTTAGCAAAACGTCATACGACATTAAGCGCATGGTTAACCAACCCCATAACAAGGGCGGCAATATCGCCACCAATGGCGGAATCCACCATACTGGCAACGTCAGCATGATTAAAGCTAAGCAAATCAAGGCGGACCAAATGGTATAGAAAAAACTACCGATCATGCCGCCCTTGCCCAGTACTTCAATACCCTGATAAGCGCCTTGCCGCATCACACTAGCCACAATCGCTGGAACAGTTGAAAACGCAATGTAGACCAGCAGGCTAGTTGCGATTAAAGGGATTAAGAGCATCACCAAAAATAAAGGGGCAACCCAGGCGCGCGCCTCATCCAGACCGACCCAGGTCAATACCGTTTGGATCCAGCTCGTAAAAATCGAAGTGGTTAAAAACACCCGCAATATATCCAGCGCAGGCGACCAAATTAACCAAATCACAATCCCCCAAAGAATCGACACAATCAAAAATGGTCGAAAACTAAGCCAGAGCATGCGGGGATGCATTGTGCCCACCATAGCTAAGCCAAGGGAACGAAATACGTTTTGAACTCCTTGCATTGGCTTACTTTCGTTTGGGCTGGAATAAATGAAGGCAGGCATGGCGCAATCCTTGCCACTGCTGCGTCCAAATTGAATTGGGCACGGTCACGCCACGCACACCTGTGGGATAAACCGCGTTCGGGAACACTGCTGTTTTAAAGAGCATGTCCCACCATGGAAATAAAACGCCAAAGTTACAGCCGCCTAAGACGCCCGGCTTCCCTTTAGCCTCATGCCCATAGCCAACGGCATGGTGCATCCGATGAAACATCGGTGAAATCAAAAAATAACGTCCAAGGCCTAAATGAATTTTAAGATTCGCGTGCTGCCAACTTTCGATCAACTGACCAACCACCACCAAAAAGACAAACTGACTTGGGGAGACGCCAAAAAGTAAGGCAAAGAATGCAAAGACCAAGGCATGCATGATGTCATCGATAACGTGATTACGGTCATCCGACCAGGCATTCATGGCAACTTGACTGTGGTGCAAGGTATGCAATTGCCACCACCACTGAAATCGATGGGATGCACGGTGATAAGCATACTCCACCAAGTCCAGCATCACGAGATAAATGCAAAAGCTCACTAGCGGAATAGTGGTGACACCCGGCCACCAATCTTCCACATTGAGTCGCTCAAAGCGCCAGTCGTGCAAAACCGATTGCATCTGGAAAAAGAGTCCAGAGAATGCAAAGAAGATAAACACTTGAAAAAAGCCCAATCGATGAAAGAGCGTATATGCCATGTCGGGCCACTTGGCTTTGACGTGCGCACCTTGATCCTCGGCTGGATTGACTCGCTCCCAGGTTCGCAACACCAGCACAATGATGGCAATCTGCAGCACACCCAACATAAACCATTCGACGCCATCGTAGGCGTCTTCAGCCAATCCAATCCAATTGAGCTGAAATAAAAGCGGTTCTACAACGTGCCGATAAAGGCTCTCGTGCACTTCACCATACCAGCGAGCGATGGTTAAATCGTTATCGACCGAGCTCATGCTGGTTTTGCCTTCGCCGGACTTAAAGGAAGCACATCAAAGCAGTAGCCCTTGCGTTTCCAGCCCTCGATCAATGGCTCTAGAACAGCTGGAGCCCAAGCATCTTTACGCGACCAAATGCCCAAATGCGCCATCGTAATATCGCCCGGCTTAACCGATTGCAAGGCTTTTTCCAAAAGGGCTTGATTGGGGAACTTCTCTGAACTTAATTCATCGCCCAAAAACCCGGCGGGTGCCCAGCCAATGTGGCGATACCCACACTGCTCCGCCATGGCAATCAAGCGAGGTGAAGTCTTACCGCCGGCAGCACGCCAAATCGGATCCAAGGGTCGATTACTTAGCTCCTGAAAACGGGTGTTCACCCGATTAATCTCGGCACAGACTTCAGCGCCGTTCATCGACTTAACTTGTTTGGCGTTGGCACCGAACTCCGGTTTCATTTGAACCCGCGCATCGCCAGCTGAATTTGCTGGCACGTCTTTCACAAAGTAAACGTGATCATAGGTATGGCTTCCAAACCGATGCCCTTCTTTGACTCGCTCTTGCCAAAAGGGTTTCCAGCCATCATCTAAGGAGTAGTCGCCACGGAAGGTTTTTTCATTGGCCAGAAAGAATGTGGCTTTCACTTGCTGCCGATTCAAAATTGCAGCCACCGTTTCGGCTACCGCCATGTTGCCAGTATCAAAAGTAAGGTAAATCGGCTTTTGGCAGGTTTGCGCTTGGGCTAAGCTCGCCCCCAGCAAAGAAGTGAAGGCGAGTGACAGGTAAAGAAAGGGTCTAATTGAAAAGCGCATGCGGTGCATTACTCCCAGGGTGCTCGCGGATGGAAGAAAATGCCGTGCGGTGATTTGCCCACCGGAATCACACTAACTAATTTCATGGTTGGCACATCAATCACACCAGCTTTGCGCGCAAACCGAAAGGTGACCCATAATTGCTTACCATCGGGCGTTAGCTCCATATCATCTGGCCCGGCTGGCAGGCCAGTGATGTCACCCACCTTTTCTAGGGTCTGCATATTAATCAGGGAAATACTGGAAGCAATGCGGTTCGTTACAAACACATGCTTGCGATCGCCTTGCGGTCGAAAGTTGTGAGCACCTTTGCCAGTAAAAATCTTTTTGATTTCGCGGCGATTACGCCAGTCGATCACTTGCACATAGTCACCGCCAGTAATGCCAACCAAAAGGTATTGATCTCCTGGAGTCATCCACAGGCCAGCTGGTGCCGGCCCGGTTGGTATCTTCCATAACAAGGTCTGATTTACTAAATCGATGACGGCAAGGTCATTGGAATCCTGCATCGTCACAAAGGCAAGCTTACTGTCCGCAGTAAATGCAATGTGGCTTGGGGTTTTGCCGACAGCAATCGTTTTGGCTAACTTTAAATCCGCCCCATTCGCAGCATAAATATCAACGCGGTCCAAACGGTTTGCCGCAGTAATAAACCAGCGGTTATCGGGAGAGTAACCAATGTGGTATGGGTCGATGATTTTGGGAATACGTCCAGTGACCTCGCCCGTCAATGGATTCATCAAGGCAATGTCGTTTCCCATTGCATTGGCAACGAGCAAGGTTTTCTCGTCTGGGGTCAACATGACGTGATGCGGCTCCTTACCGATGGGTATGGTTTTGGTAACCGTGCGCGTTTTCATATCCACCAAGCTCACGCTGGCATCCCCAGAATTTAAAACGACCGCCAGCGTGGGCTCAGTTAACTTGGCAGCGTGAGCCGCTCCGAAAAGCATGGAAGCGGCCATAAGAGGAACCACTAATCTCACAGCAAGTTTAAAAAATACGGGTGTATGCACGTCAATGGCCTGTTTACAAATGAAAGTTGATCTATAGCCCTATTGTAAGCAGTTTGTGGCTTAACGCAGGCTTGCAAAGACCTTTTCGAGGCGCTTTAAAGACATCGGGGTTGGGGTTTTGAGTTCCTGTGCAAACAGGGCCACACGGAGTTCTTCGAGCTGCCAACGAAAATCCTGCAAGCCCGGGTCATCCTGCATTGCATAGGATGAGCCCTTATTGCCGTGGAGGCGCTTTTGCCATGGCCTAGCCAGCGACTCCCAGTCCCGCTGGCACTGCGCATCCCGTGCTGGGTTGGTACGCATCTTTTCAATGCGAAGCGCAATGGCCTT
This sequence comes from Polynucleobacter sp., assembly GCA_044379065.1. Lineage (GTDB taxonomy): Bacteria > Pseudomonadota > Gammaproteobacteria > Burkholderiales > Burkholderiaceae > Polynucleobacter. The sequence goes on from JBIPON010000033.1 coordinate 6,465, forward strand.
GAGGTACCTTGGCAAATGCACCAGTTGCGCATAGGGAATTTCCACCAACATTTTCGGGAAAATCAGGCCCTGAATTTGCTCGGCCATATCCGTATGGGCAGTTTGCGAAACCGCTTTTGCTTGTGCCATTTTTTTCTGCGTCTCAGCATGAGCTTCGAGCGCAGCCAAAGTATGGCGCGCGATTTCATGGGCAATCAAGGTCAAGCGGGGTTTGCCGCTGCTGACCCGCTCAGCGAACTCCTCGGCATTACTTGGCAGCGGATCTTGCATGAAGGCACGCTCCAATGCCAGCTGCAGTATCTGCTCAATGAATTGATCTACTTGGCCGATATTAATAAACAGCAAGCCAATTTCGCGGGCACCTGGCATCTGTTTTTGCAAAGCCTTCAGTGTGTCTTTTTGACTAATGGCAAACAAACGGCGTAAACCCTGCCAGTGTACTTTGCGCGCCTCAATCAGATCATCAAACACCTCAAGATCTACTGCATCACCACGATCCACTAAGGCAGGATAACCAAACAAGGTTTTGTTTCCCTTTTGAATCTCCAGTGTCTCGGGTAAGGGACCAAAATCCCATTGGCGATACCCGCCAATGACTGCGGTTGCGGGAGCATCACTCTGGGGTGCATTACTCTTTTTGCTATCCACCTGAATAACCTCGTTCGCCACCGTTTCTTGTGCTACTGCCTGAAACGCACTGCGGGCCTCTTGGCCATACTCAGCGCGCAAGCGCGATAGATTACGCTCCAGCTCCAGTTGACGTCCATGCTCATCAACCAAACGAAAGTTCATGGAGCAGTGGGCTGGCAATGCCTCGGGACGAAAGTCCGTCCGCTTAAATTCCAGACCCTTCTCCTTGCGTAAATCCGTAATCAATGCATCCATATAATCGCCAAGGCCAAATTGCTTGGCATCGGTTACACGCTGCATAAAGCCTTTGGCGTAATCGGGCAAGGGTACGCAGTGGCGTCGTAATTTTTGCGGCAGGGATTTAAGTAGTAAGAGGGTTTTTTCCTCACACATGCCAGGGACGAGCCACTCGCAACGACGACCATCAATTTGATTGAGTACCGTCAATGGAATCACTAAGGTCACGCCGTCTTTAACGCTACCCGGCTCAAAATGGTAAGTGAGGCTAAGGCTACTCCCACCCATGTTCAAGATCTTTGGATAGCGGTCAACGGTAATGCCGGCAGCCTCATGTCGCATTAAATCGGCTTTATCTAAACGCAGGCTTGCTTCTGCATCCACCGTCTTTTGTAGCCAAGCCTGCATACCAGATCGGCTGAAGACATCACTGGGTAGGCGACTCTCATAAAAAGCAAAAAGCAACTGTTCATCCACCAGTACATCCGGGCGACGGGAGCGGTGCTCTAAGGCCTCAATCTCCCGAATTAACTTGCGGTTGTGCCAAAAGAACCCAAAGCAACTGGGGTAGGTTTTTTTACTGAGCGCCTCTAGTTCCTTTTCTTGAGCGAGCGTTTCCATACGGCCAAAAAGCTCGGCCCCAACCAAGGCCTGCTGGATAAATAACTGGCGCGCTTCCAGCGCATCATGGGGCGCAAAGCGTACCTTACGGCCATGGTAAATCGGCAGGCCATAGAGCGTTCCGCGCTCAAATGCCATGATCTCGCCCTGGCGGTTATCCCAAAAAGGATCACTCAGGGATTTGACCAAGCGGTGCGCGGCGACCTTCTCAACCCATTGAGGCTCAATCTTCGCAATCGTGCGCGCATATAAGCGACTAGTCTCTTGTAACTCCCCTGCCAAAATCCATGCACCGGCTTTTTTTCCCAAGGTAGAGCCTGGCCAGATATGAGGACGAATACCGCGTGCGCCCAAATAAGAACCAGCATGCGGTCCGCGCTCTTCCTCTTCTTTTTTTGCCACGTGACCCAGTAAGCCCGTCAATAAGGCCAAGTGAATTTGTTCGTAGGTTGCTGGCAGGCCGTTTTCTTTCCAGCCCTTTTCGCCCAGCATGGTGTGCAATTGGCCATGCACATCACGCCACTCACGCAGTCGCCGTGGTGACAAAAACTGACTGCGGCAGCGATTTTCCAGCTGGCGATTGCTTTGCTTGTGGGTTAAGGCGTCGTGATACCAGTCCCAGAGTTTGACAAAGCTCAAAAACTCGGACTTCTCATCTTTAAAAATAAGATGTGCTTGATCAGCTGCTCCGGCTTGATCCATGGGTCGCTCGCGCGGATCTTGCGTAGCCAAGGCCGCGGCAATGATTGTTACTTCACGCAGGGCATGGTGCTCTCGCGCCGCAAGCAAGATTCGACCGATGCGCGGGTCCAGCGGCAAATCAGCCAGCGCCTTGCCTGTGCTGGTTAAGGTAAAGGTATTGTTTTCCCCTTCGGTTTCAATGGCACCAAGCTCGTCTAGCAATTGAATGCCATCGGCGATTGCGCGGCCCAGCGGCCGATCAATGAATGGAAAGTCTTGAATCTTCGAGAGTCGCAATGCGCTCATTCGTAAGAGGACGGCAGCCAGTGAGCTGCGCAGAATTTCAGGGTCAGTAAAGCGGGGTCGTGCCTCAAAATCGACTTGACTATAGAGCCGGATGCAAATGCCATCCGAAACCCGGCCGCAGCGCCCTGCCCTTTGATTGGCAGCTGCTTGCGAAATCGGCTCAATTTGCAACTGCTCAACCTTATTGCGATAGGAATAACGCTTCACGCGTGCTAAGCCGCTATCAATCACGTAGCGAATATTCGGAACGGTCAGTGAGGTTTCAGCAACGTTGGTGGTCAAAATAATGCGGCGGCCATTACCCGGCTGAAAGACGCGCTCTTGCTCTGCAACCGACTGACGCGCAAAGAGCGTTAGCACATCGGGATGAAAGCGGCTTTGCAAAATAGAATCTTTTCTGAGGGTTTCAGCGCAATCCCGAATCTCTCGTTCGCCCGGTAAAAAAACCAGCACATCACCCGAGCCAGAGGCACCTTCGCGCCAAACATTGGTTACTGCCTGTGCCACCGCATCCGGCAAATCCATCGCTTCTTTTTTTGCATCCAGCTCAAGCGGCTCATAGCGTTGCTCCACCGGAAACAGCCGTCCACTCACCTCAATCACGGGCACCGCTTTCGAGCCGATCGTGAAGTGCTGCGAAAAACGCTGCGCATCGATCGTGGCTGAGGTAATGATGATCTTGAGATCGGGGCGCTTAGGCAATAGTTGTCGCAGGTAGCCTAATAAAAAATCGATATTGAGACTGCGCTCATGCGCTTCGTCGATGATCAAGGTGTCATAGGCCTTCAGCAAGGGATCGCGCTGGGTCTGTGCCAGCAAAATGCCGTCAGTCATGAGTTTGATCGAGGCGCTGGCGGTCGTCTTGTCCGCAAAGCGGATTTGGTAACCCACATCCTGACCCATCGGCGTTCCCAGCTCATGGGCAATGCGCTTGGCGGTTGCCGTAGCGGCAATGCGGCGTGGCTGGGTGTGGCCAATCAAGCGGCCGCCATTCATGGTCCCGCGGCCGAGCTCCAAACAAATCTTCGGTAACTGCGTGGTTTTGCCCGAACCGGTCTCGCCGCAGACAATCACCACCTGGTTGGAGCGCAGCGCCTCCATAATGACTTCACGCTGACCCGAGACCGGCAATTCCTCCGGAAAGCGGATCGCGATCCGCTTAGAGCCGCCACTAATTGTGTTGGAAGCAGGCACAGCATCGGATTTTGGTTGGTTTATCGGCGGCATCACCCTATAATTTTCTCACTATGGCAGCTAGCACACCGAACTCCCCTACAAAACCGCCCTCTGAGAGCGAAACCCCCGGTAACTTCCCTTTTGTGGGTTGGCTCAGAGACGTCGCCCCCTACATTCATAGCTTTCGAGAAAAGACCTTTGTCATCGCCTTTGCGGGTGAACTGGTTCAAGAAATCGGCTTGGAGCGCATTATTGAAGACATTGCCATGTTGCATGCCATGGGCATGCGGATTGTCTTAGTCCATGGCATCCGTCCACAGATTGAAGAGCAGTTGACGCTACGCCAGATCAAGAGTCAGTTTGGCCAGGGTCACATGAACGGCTACCGTATTACGGATGCTGCTGCTCTCGAGTGCGTTAAAGAAGCCGCTGGTGAACTGCGTCTCGACATTGAGGCTGCGTTTAGTCGTGGCCTACCGAATACCCCAATGGCGGGCTCCCGCATTTCAGTGATCTCGGGTAACTTCATTACTGCCATGCCATTTGGTGTTGTGGATGGGGTGGACTTTATTCATACTGGTCTCGTGCGCAAGGTTGATTCGGTCTCCATCAAACTCTCGCTCGATAGCAATAAGATCGTCTTGCTCTCCCCACTGGGTTTTTCGCCAACGGGGCAGGCATTCAATCTGTCTTTTGAGGACGTTGCTGTTTCTACGGCCGCCGCCCTCAAGGCAGACAAGATTGTGTTCTTAACGCCTTACTCAGGCCTTCACGATGAAGCCGGCGACTTAATCACTGAACTGTCCTTGGCGCAGATGCAGGAATACATCACTAGCCATCCAGAAATTCCCTCAGGCATGAAAGCTTTACTGAACCTGTCCGGAAAAGCAATTAAGGCTGGTGTCAGCCGCGTGCACTTCTTACCCTGTAACCGCGATGGCGCTTTACTGGAAGAACTCTTTACCCACGATGGCGTTGGCATGATGCTCGCCTCCTCCGGCATTGAAAATCTGCGCGAAGCAAATCAAGATGATGTGGGCGGCATTTTGCAATTGACGATGCCCCTCGAAGAAGAGGGAATACTCGCTGCTCGTGGTCAAGACGTGATTGAGCGCGACATCGATCGCTTCTCTGTGATCGAGCATGATCGAGTGCTATTCGGTTGCGCTGCTCTATTCCCCTTCCCTAATGGCATCGGCGAGCTCGCCTGCTTGGTGGTTGATCCAGACGTCCAAGGCTCCGGTGACGGCGAGCGTTTGCTGTTGCGCATTGAAGCCAGGGCAAAAAAAGAAGGCATTAAAAAACTGTTTGTCCTGACAACCCGCACCGAGCATTGGTTTTTGAAGCGCGGCTTCATGCGATCCAGCGTGGACGATTTGCCTGAAGAGCGCAAACAAATTTATAACTGGGATCGCAAGTCGATGGTCTTGACCAAAAACTTGACATAATGCAAGTTCAACTTATTAGTATTCACTGATTGCATTTAGAAAGGTTTAAGCAATGGCGCGGATGGTTCAATGTATCAAGCTCAATAAAGAAGCCGAGGGAATGGACTTTGCACCCCTTCCAGGCGATCTGGGCAAAAAACTCTGGCAGGAAGTCTCTAAAGAAGCATGGGCGGGCTGGCTAAAGCACCAAACCATGTTGATCAATGAGAACCGCCTCAATATGGCTGACCCTCGTGCGCGCCAGTACCTCTTAAAGCAAGTAGAAAAATACTTCTACGAAGGCGGCGCCGATGCTGCAACTGGTTACGTGCCGCCTAGCGCCTAAGCTGCCTAAGCTAGGGATGCGAATGTAAAAAGGACCGCTCAGCGGTCCTTTTTTATTGACTGACTAGTTGATAATCTAAATGCTCAAGAAAAATCGACGCGCTTAACTCCATTCGCACCTCCCACGAAAAGGATATCCGCTTTTTGGCGTGCAAATAAGCCGACCGTTATTACACCTGGAATTTGGTTGATCTCGGACTCCAAGGTAACTGGATCGCTGATGGTGAGGCCTGCCACATCAATAATCCAGCCGCCATTGTCGGTCACAAAGGGATCGGAGGTGCCCGCCATCAGTCGCAAGCGTGGACTTCCGCCCAATGCCTGCATCGATCTCGATACCGATGCTTCTGCCAATGGAATCACCTCCAGCGGCAATGGAAAGCGGCCTAAAGTAGCTACCTGCTTTGAATCATCGCAAATGCAAATGAACTGTTTTGCAAGCGATGCCACAATCTTCTCGCGGGTTAGTGCCCCGCCGCCGCCCTTAATCATGTGACCGCTGGGATTGATTTCGTCGGCGCCATCAACATATGCAGGCAAGGTTTCAACCTGATTGGCATCAATCACATAAAAACCGTGCTTTAGTAATCGCTGCGTACTGGCAACGGAACTCGACACCACCCCTGAAAAGTGGGCTTTATGTGGGGCTAGTACATCGATAAACCAGTTGGCAGTAGAGCCTGTACCGATGCCGAGGGCTTGACCGGGGGTCAGCGCCAATACCGCATCGCGTGCTGCTTCCGCCACCAGGCGCTTTAATTGATCTTGATCCATACGAAGCCTATCTCAGATTCATTTATGCTACTCACTGTATGACACTATAACGGTGTCCCATTTTGAATTCGAAACAGGCATACCCATGACGACCGCAAATACGGCTTTAGACCAGTTAAAAGCCCTTACGACCGTAGTAGCCGATACCGGCGATTTTGAGCGGATGAAGCAGTTTGCGCC
>JBIPON010000163.1:0-4165 GCA_044379065.1 Polynucleobacter sp.
AGCTTGCCGCATACATCAAAGCGCCTGTAGGCGAAGTGTTGAGTGAAGCCTCATAATATCATTGCCGTTGGATTTGTTGTATTTAAATCATTCACTTAGCCTTTGCTTTATTGCCCTGCGGCATTGATTAACGTTACCGAGAAGAATTTCGATGAGTCGCTTTTGGAGCCCCGTTGTACAAACACTAACCCCCTATGTTCCGGGGGAGCAGCCGCAAATGGAGCGACTGGTTAAGCTCAACACCAACGAGAGCCCATACGGCCCATCACCCAAAGCGCTTGCCGCAATTGCCGCCGAAAATACCAACGACTTACGTCTTTATCCGGATCCTGAGGGTGCACGCCTAAAGCAAGCGATCGCTACCCTCCATGGCCTTGACCCTAAACAGGTGTTTTTAGGCAATGGATCGGATGAAGTCTTGGCACACGTTTTTCAGGGTCTGCTCAAACAAAAATCGCCTATTTTGTTTCCGGATATTACCTATAGCTTCTATCCGGTCTACTGCAAATTGTTTGGCATCGAGTACGACACTGTCCCCCTCAATGCCGATTTTGCAATTAATCTAGACGATTACGCCAAACTCAATGGCGGCATCATTTTTCCCAATCCCAATGCCCCCACTGGCAGATCCATCCCCCGCTCCGAGATTGAGCGACTCCTCAAGAAAAACTCCGGCTCCGTCATTGTGGTGGATGAAGCCTACGTCGACTACGGTACCGAATCCTGCATTCCGCTCCTGCGTGGCCCAAATTGCCCTGAGAATTTATTAGTGAGTCACACCCTATCGAAGTCCCGCGCCTTAGCCGGGCTGCGGGTAGGTTTTGCTGTGGGGCACCCTGCTTTAATTGAAGGTTTGGAGCGAGTTAAAAATAGTTTTAACTCCTATCCCTTAGGTCGCCTGGCACAGGCAGGTGCCATTGCCGCGATTGAAGATCAAGCGCATCTCGAGGCGATGTCAGCCAAAGTCAGTAAAACGCGAGAAGTGCTAGTAAGCGCGCTGGACCGCCTGGGCTTTGAAACCCTTCCGTCCACTGCCAATTTTGTATTTACGCGCCACCCTAAGCATGCAGGCGTAACGCTTTATCAGCAACTGCGTGAACGCGGCATCATCGTGCGCCACTTTAAGGCGCCTCGCATTGATGCCTTCTTGCGCATCACGATTGGTACGGATGAGCAGAATCAGGAATTGATTAAGGCTTTAGAGGAGTTAGTTCAATAAGGCGTACTGCATTGAGCAGTCTTTTGTCGCTTATTTCTTCAAGCGCATCTCAGCAGCGCGAGCATGGGCTTGCAAGCCCTCACCGTGTGCTAGTGTACTTGCGACTTTGCCTAAGGTTTGTGCGCCCGCTTCGCTGACTTCAATCATGCTGGAGCGTTTAATAAAGTCATAGACGCCCAGTGGCGATGAGAATCGCGCTGTGCGCGCTGTCGGTAAAACGTGATTGGGCCCAGCGCAATAATCGCCCAGCGATTCACTGGTGTAGTTGCCCATAAAGATTGCGCCCGCATGGCGAATCAGCTCAGCCCACCTTCTCGGTTCCTGCGCGCAAATCTCTAAATGTTCTGCGGCAATTGCATTGGCGATCGCACACGACTCCGCCATGTCTTTCACCTGAATCAGTAATGCCCGATTAGTCAGGGATGTACGAATTACTTCCTGGCGTGGCATCTCGGGCAAGAGGCGATCGATGCTGGCTTGTACCGCTTCAATAAATTGCGCGTCGGGCGTGAGCAAAATCGACTGTGCTAATTCATCGTGCTCGGCCTGCGAGAATAAATCCATAGCAACCCAATCGGGATTAGTTGTGCCATCACATAGAACGAGTATTTCTGAGGGGCCCGCAATCATGTCGATGCCGACCGTACCAAACACGCGGCGCTTAGCGGCAGCAACATAGGCATTACCGGGGCCGACAATCTTATCCACCGCAGGCACGGTGTCTGTGCCATAAGCCAAGGCAGCGACGGCTTGGGCGCCGCCAATCGTAAACACTCGATCAACCCCAGCCAACCAAGCAGCAGCCAGGACCAAGGGATTGCGCGCGCCATCCGGCGTTGGCACCACCATGATGACTTCTTGCACACCAGCCACCTTCGCTGGAATCGCGTTCATTAACACCGATGAAGGATAAGCGGCTTTACCACCAGGCACATAAATGCCCACGCGATCAAGCGGTGTGACCTTTTGACCTAAACGCGTGCCATCGGCTTCGGTGTATTCCCAAGAATGGCAACCTGCTTCGATGCGCTGCTGTTCGTGGTACGCCCGTACCCGGCTTGCGGCAATATCCAATGCGTTTTTTTGCTCGAGCGGTAACTGCAGATAAGCCTGCTCGAGATCACCGCGCGCGATTTCTAAATCTGCAACGCTGCTTGCTGTATTAGCACCGCTCAATCGATCAAAGCGCTTGGTATAATCCAGCACTGCTACATCACCGCGTGCTTTGACATCAGCCAAAATGCCCACCACTACAGCATCAATGGCATTGTCATCTGCGCTAGGCAAAGACAAGCTGGCCATCAGCGTCGCTTTAAAGTTCGCATCGCTGCTATTGAGGTGCTTGATCTTCATTGAGCCTGACATGAGTCTTACTTCAGCTGCTCAAAAAAGGGCTGCAGCTGGGCACGCTTACGCTTGTATGACGCTTGGTTAACCACTAAACGTGCACTGATGTCGGCAATCGCTTCGACCTCAACCAAGCCATTGGCTTTTAAGGTGTTGCCTGTTGACACTAAATCAACAATCGCATCTGCCAAACCAACCAAGGGAGCAAGCTCCATCGATCCATACAAATGAATGGTATCGATATGCACCCCTTTATTTGCAAAGTGCTCACGAGCGCAATTCACATACTTAGTAGCTACCTTCAGGCGCGATCCTTGGCGAACTGCTTCGGCGTAATCAAAACCAGCGCGCACGGCTACCGACATACGGCATTTGGCAATACCCAAATCAAAGGGCACATAAAGACCGTCTGTGCCTTTTTCCATTAAGACATCTAAGCCAGCCACCCCAAAGTCTGCGCCACCAAACTGCACATAGGTTGGCACATCAGAGGCGCGCACAATAATCAAGCGGACATCGGGATTCGAGGTCTCAATAATGAGCTTGCGTGACTTTTCAGGATCCTCCAGCGGCCGAATACCGATCTTGGACAGAATCGCTGTTGTCTCTTCGAAGATACGGCCCTTAGACAGGGCGAGGGTTAATTTCATGGAACTATTATTTCACGCGCTCGATGTTTGCGCCCAATTGGGTTAATTTTTGCTCCATACGGTCATAACCACGGTCTAAGTGGTAAATCCGATCAACAATCGTCTCCCCCTGAGCCGCAAGACCTGCAATCACGAGGCTGGCGGATGCCCGAAGGTCGGTTGCCATGACTGTCGCACCCGACAAAGCCTCAACACCCTGAGCAATGGCGGTATTGCCCTCAATCGCAATATCCGCACCTAGGCGATTAAGCTCTTGCACGTGCATAAAGCGGTTCTCAAAAATGGTTTCGGTAATGGTCGAGCTGCCTTGTGCAATGGCATTCACGCTCATCAGCTGTGCCTGCATATCGGTTGGGAAGGCGGGATACTCTGACGTTCGAAAGTTCACCGCCTTTGGGCGCCCCTGCATCTTGGCATGAATCCAATCGGCTCCAGTCTCTAATTGCAAACCCACTTCACGCAACTTGACCAAGACAGCATCCAAGGTATCCGGACGGCAGTGCTTCACCAGTACATCACCGCCGGCTGCAGCAACAGCGCACAAGAAAGTACCGGCCTCGATTCGGTCTGGGATGACACTATGCTCTGCGCCGTGCAGCGCATCTACGCCGTTGATGATGAGCTTATCAGTGCCAATGCCAGTGATCTTGGCGCCCATTTTGACCAGCAGTTCAGCCAAATCACTCACCTCGGGTTCGCGCGCTGCGTTCTCCAAGGTCGTTGTCCCTTTAGCCAATGTTGCTGCCATTAGTAAGTTTTCAGTACCGGTGACAGTAATCATGTCCGTCAAAATCGATGCCCCCTGCAAGCGCTCTGCCTTGGCTTCAATATTGCCGCCCTTGATTTTCATGGCAGCGCCCATCGCCTTTAAACCTTTGATGTGCTGGTCAACCGGCCTGGCGCCAATCGCACAACCTCCGGGCAAGGAAACCGTTGCCTTACCGAGGCG